>CAZHDQ010000734.1:0-1829 GCA_964531595.1 uncultured Anaeromyxobacteraceae bacterium | reverse complement strand
GCATCAGCGTGTGGATTACGGGGGAAGCTTTGTCCTTGAACTTGTTGAGGCGATTGCGATATAATGTCGCCCCGGTCCGCATGGGGCGGAACGAGCGGAGGTAAACCCATGGGAAAGAGTTCCATCAGCAAGGTGCGGTCGCATCGGATTCGGCAGGCAAAGCACAAGGCGCGTATCAAGGCGAAGCTCGCGGCCGCCAAGAAGAGCTGACCCCATGGATGGATGCATCTTCTGTGGAATCGCTTCCGGGGCCATCCCTGCGAAGATCCTATTCCAGGACGAGCACGTCGTGGCGTTTCACGATATCAACCCCGTAGCACCGGTCCACGTTCTGGTGATCCCAAAACGGCACATCGCCTCGCTGGCCGAAACGGCTCCCGGTGACGATGACCTGCTGGGGCGCCTGTTGGCGGCGGCGCGTCGAGTGGCGGTCGAGACCGGCGTGGTCCAGTCGGGGTATCGCACCGTCATCAATACAGGGGAGGGCGCCGGCCAGTCGGTGTTCCACCTGCACGTACACGTGCTGGGGGGACGCACGTTTCCCTGGCCGCCTTAGTGTCCTGACACCAGTCAGGAAGCTGGGGGTTCGACGAGCATCCCGCCCTGCCGTGTAACTGCATGTATCGGGCGGCCGTGCCGCGCCCTTGACTGCCGGACTTTTCATGTCCAACTTGTCCCCCAGCAGCCTGTGGGTACGGGCGGCTTCGGTGGCGCGACCGCACGTTCCGTCCGAACGGCGGTCGCGCCAACCGAGGGTTTTACACAGTGACCCTGGAGGAATCGCGATGAAGAACAAGCGCCCAGCCTACCTGTCCCAGAAATCAATGAGCGCCGGCGCCCCGAAGAGTCTGGTCAAGTCCGTGACTGACGCATCGTTCGACCGCGAGGTGCTTGAATCAGATGTCCCAGTGCTGGTCGACTTCTGGGCACCCTGGTGTGGCCCATGCAAGATGATCGGACCTGTCGTCGAGGAACTGGCCAAGGAGTACGAGGGACGCCTGAAGGTCGTCAAGATCAACACCCAGGATAATTCCGGGGTGCCCGGGCAATTGGGCATCCGCTCCATCCCGACGTTGATCGTCTTCAAGGGAAGCGAAGTGGCTGATCACCGGGTAGGTGCCGTGGGGCGCGACAGCCTGCGCCAGATGATCGACGGCGTCCTGAATCCCAAGCCCAGCCTTTTGGGTCGCCTCTTCGGCGGCAAGTCAGACAAGGCCGAGGCCGAGGCTTAGGCCCAGGCGCCTGACGGCCGGGCGTGTCGGCATCGTTCGCCAATCTTCTTTACCTACATGTTTCCGCATTGACAGTGGATGCCCTGGGGCTAGGCTTTGTGCCGTAAGGTTCAGGAGTCGCCGTTGGGGCGGATGCTCGCTTGCTGCGTTTGCGGTATCGTGGCGGCTTCGTTATCCGCGACGATGGTCCGCGCACAGGTGCCTGATGGCCAGGAGACGGACTGCGACGAACCCGCATTGACCGCCGACGTTCGTCCGCCTGACGATCCAAACCGGCTGGAATGGGCTCTGTTACCCATCGTAGCCGGCAATACCGACATGGGAGTGCTGATAGGCGGCCAGATCATCCTGGCGAAGTTCGCCCCCGGGTTCCAACCGTACCGCTTCCGTACACATACCCAAGTCGCGGTCAGCTTCAAGGACGGCCCAGACGGTATCGAGTTGCCGGTTCACATGGATTTTGCGAAATTCGACCTGCCGGGGCTGATGGGCGGCAAGTTGCGCCTGTACGTCGAGCTTGCCTTCAATCAGACGGGTAATGCCGGCTGGTTTGGCCTGGGCAACGCCAGTCGCGTGGTGCTGCCGTCCACTGACCCA
>CAZHDQ010000733.1:0-1836 GCA_964531595.1 uncultured Anaeromyxobacteraceae bacterium | reverse complement strand
CACGGAAGCCGCATTGATGGTAGGCGTGACAAACACCGATGTCGCACTTGCACTGCTGACCGCTAACGAGGGCTTGCCTGTCACGGATTTCCGCGATGGCGAGGACAAGGTCGCCGTGGTGATGCGTGCGATCGAAGCCGATCGCCAGGCCCTGCGAACGCTGGACGACGTCTACGTGCCCTCGATGGCGACTGGTGCGAAGGTGCCGTTGCGCGCGATCGCTTCCGTACACCCGGAATGGGCGCCAGGCGTTATCTACCGAACCGACAACCAGCGTGCGGTCACCGTGCTGGCCGATGTCGACGGTCGGCTGGCCTCGGATGTGCTGCGCGACGCCTGGCCGCAACTTCGCGCAATCGAACTGCCGCCGGGCTACTCCATCTTTTCCGAGGGCGAGGAAAAGGAACGCAACAAGGCGTTCGGCCAATTGCTGGTCGTGTTCGCACTTATCATGGTGGGCCTGCTGTTCATGCTGACGATCCAGTTCCGTTCGGTTCGGCAGGCCGCGGCCATCTTGTTCAGCGTGCCGCTGGCGATCATCGGCGCGGTCCTGGGGCTGTATTTCAGCGGCAACAGTTTTTCGTTCATGGCGTTCCTGGGCGTGGTGTCCCTGGCAGGAATGGTTATCAAGAACGCGGTTGTCTGGGCCGAATTCGTCTCCCGTGCGGTGGAAGAAGGGCACGCGTTCCGGGAGGCACTGGTCGAGGCCGGCGTCAAGCGGCTGCGGCCGATCATGCTGACCGCGCTGACAACGATCGGCGGCCTGTTCCCGCTGGCTTTGTTTGGCGGCGTACTGTGGGAAGGCATGGCATGGGCGATGATCGTCGGGTTGGCGCTGGCCACAGTGCTGACGCTGTACGTTATCCCTATCGTTTTCTACATGCTGTTCCGCCGGCAGTACGACCAGCCCCAGGCGCCGGCGGTGGACCCCTGTCCGTAGGCCCATCGGCCGGCTTCTTGACGTCTTTTCAGTTTCTTATCGAGCACATCCCCCATGTTTGCGCCCAGTGACCTATAATGGGGTCCGGTGTAGGCGAGGGTTTCATGGGAAGGCTGCTGCGAATTTCGGATGCTGCGAACTTTGCGATCCACGCGATGGTGCTCATTGCCCAGGGCGGGCCACGCAAGCGGATGTCCGTCATGGAACTGGCGGGTATTCTTGATGTGTCCGCAGCGCACCTGGGCAAGGTTCTCCAGCGATTGACACGCCAGGGCTTTTTAACGTCTCGCCGCGGACCCGGCGGCGGGTTCGAACTGGCCTGCGAGCCCAATAAAGTCACGCTGCTGGATGTCGTATCGGCGATTGACGGCCCACTGACGGCGGGCCCATGCCTGCTTGGACGACCTCTGTGTGTTGGCAAGCGCTGTGCGATGCTGGGCGTGCTGGAAAAGGTCCACAAACTCGTGTTCGACCACCTTGAAGGGACGCGACTGTCGGATATCGTCGAGCAGGATCTGCACCACATGAACCCGCTTGCCCACGAGGGCGACGCAGCCTAGCCGTCCATCCTAATTTGCTGGGAAATCGCGTGAATACTCGGGGTATTTCTCGACACTCCAGGCCCGGGCAATGGCTACTTCCGCTTCTTGAGCAGCGTGTCCCAGTCGATGCTGACGCCGACCGTCAGTATTTCGAACGACGAGCGGTAGTGCCCCTCGTTGACCCGGTAGCCCTGGTTTATCACCGGTACAAAATCGCCCGCGGCGTTCTTTTCAGTCCCCATCAACTGCTGGCGGATCTCGCCGGTGCCCTCGGTAACCGTCCGATCCATCTGGAACACGTGCGCGTACGAAAGCCCAATCTCTACGCCGTAGATGATCGTCGACAGGCCCGCT
>CAZHDQ010000732.1:0-1847 GCA_964531595.1 uncultured Anaeromyxobacteraceae bacterium | reverse complement strand
GGCCCCCCTCGGGGACGTCCTTCTTGCATGGTTCCAGGGGCTCGGGGTAGCATCGCGTGCCCTCACACACCGTCCCTACAGCGCACTGCCGACCAACGCGCTCGCCGCCATCCTCGGCGCACGCGAACAGCACGTTGCCTTCGCACCAGTTTTCCGATGGGTCGCAGTCGTCCCCACCACACGCCCACATCAGCATCGAACCGACCAGCACCAGGGTCCACAGGCCGCGCACAGGCGCCCCCTTTCCACAAGAGAAGTGCATTCTAACCGAAAGGTCTGCCGGGTTTTCGGCTATCCTCCAGGCAGGCTGACCAATCAGGCGGCCAGTGCGAATCGACAGGAGGTTTTCGATGCAACGCCCCGAGAACGACGGCCTGCCCCGTTACCGGACCCAGACACCGAACCCACGCACGCCCCGCCTGGGCTTGGTGCTGACGATCGTGCTGGCGGCTTTGCTGCTGGCGGCGGCCATGTGGCTGCTGTTCCCCCGGGAAGCGGCCGCGGCACCGATTATTCCAGGCGGCCAGTACCCGGCGCTGGACACGCACATGGCACGCCAGGAACGACAGTTCTACACGTTCAACGCGTACCCGTTCGGGCTGTCCCTGAACGTCCACGTCAAGGACATGGCCGCACGCGAACTGATCAGCGACTTCCTGGCGCAGGACGAGGAGCCGGACTTCCCGACCTTCGCTGGGACCCACTTGCACGACCTGTTGTCGATGTACGGCGAGTACGGTGACCTGGGATTTTTCGGCGGCGTCGCGCTGGTCGGGACCGCGTTTCGGTACCTGACGATGGCGCGGGAAAATGCCGCCGAGGACGTGCTGGCCGACGCGCGGGCCAAGGTGTTTCGCGCCGCCCGGTCATGGCACGTGTTCAAGGCGATCCCCGGCGGCGGGGGCGTGGTGGCGCGCGGCATCATCCGACTGGTGCCCGAGAACCCAGACGATCCACCGATTCCGCTCCCCGGATACACGACTGTGCCGCTGCTCGACGGTGACGGCAACCCGCTGCCCCAACCAAAGGACAATGGCTTGGAGCGCACAGACAACAGCGACGGACTGTTGCCCGAGGGCACCTGGGGCTGGATTGATTCGGCTTCCAAGGATCAGTTGTCGGGCCAGGTTTTGGGCATGGTCGTGCTGCACGAGGCGTTGTCGGCCATCGCAGCGGACGAGGACGCGCCGGCGGCCGACCGTACCGAGGCAAACCGGTTGCTGGACGAAATCGCGGTCGACGCCGTGGCTATCGGCGGAATGCTGATGGCGAAGCGCCAGATCCTGGGCATGGAAGGGCTGTCCGGCGAGGGCGAATACGACTTGATCATCATGGACGCCGACGGGCGGGCGACGATGTACCACGACCTGAACCCGTTGAGCATCGAAAAGATTTACCTGCCTGAAGGCGAGTCGGGCTTCAACGTGTTCAACCTTTACATGGCGATCGGCGTGCTCAAGGGCCTGCTGCACGTGTCGGGCGACCCGGCGATCGAGGACTTCTTGTACCGCGACTTCCTGGGCGAACGGGGCTATCTGGCCAAGGCCGCCGATACGCGCAGTGAAGAAGCGTTCAACTACCTGTATGTAGGTACTTCGACCAATACCGACGTGCCGGACATGATGGCAGTCGTACTGTTTTTAACCCTGTTCACCGAAAACGACCCCGAGGTTGGATCGGTCGTCCGGGATTTCGTCGAACACCAGTGGTGGAATCCGGACTGGGAGACGCGTTTTTCCGCGTCACGGTCCAAGATGCCGCTGTGGCACGCGATTTATCTGGCGACTACCGACCGCGACGACACCTCCGCGTTGGCTGGTGATCTGAAAAACCTGCTGCTGGCGTTC
>CAZHDQ010000731.1:0-1850 GCA_964531595.1 uncultured Anaeromyxobacteraceae bacterium | reverse complement strand
GGCCGCGGCCAGGGCAATTGCCGGCGCTGCTGCTAGACGTCTTTCGCGATGAACCAGCCCCAGACCCAGCACTGGTCTCAGCCGCCCGAATCGCAACCCCGCATGTAGCCGGTTCGGTGCATGAGGGGCGGCATCGCGCAATCGTATCGGTTCGCGATCTCCTGGCAAAACTGCTTGGGCTCGACGTGCAACCGCTTCCTGCCCAGCAGGTTCCCACGGTGGCACCACTGCCGGATGCCCCGACCCGCATCCACCTGAACCACATGTTCGCACCGGTAGGGATCGCCACGCTTTCCGATGGTTTTACAAACGCTTACGCTGCGGCGTCACCTGAGGACCGCCCCTCCGTTTTCCGCCGGTTTCGCTCTGGATCGATGCGTCACGAGATTGGCTGGCCCTTCCCCCTCTAGGCCAGCCCAAATCCACCGTCAAACCGTAACTGCTCCGGCGGCGGATCCTAGGCCAGCTTGGTGGTTTGACAATCTGAACGGGCTAGTCGAGAATTGACCGAGTTGCAGCCCCGAAGTGAGCATCGACCATGACGCATTGCCCAAATTGTCAAAGCGCTCTGAAATCCGACTACGCGTTCTGCCCTGAATGCGGCATGTCACTACCCGCCGCACAGGACGAAACCGCTGATGGTCCTGCGCCGCAGGCATCTGTTCAATCGGTTCCGGCCGACGACGACGCACCGGCGGCCACGACGTTTCGGGTCATCCGGCTTTCCCGAGGGGGCACCGGCACGACACCATACGATATCTCCGAGGACGGGTTGGTGGTCGGCCGCGATTCCGGCGACATCGTGATCGCCGACGATCCGACCCTCTCTCCGCGCCACCTGCGTCTTCGGGTCGACGGGGATACCGTCGTCGCAGAGGATGCCGGCAGCCTGAATGGCCATTATCTGCGTATCACGACGCCGCGCCCCATTACGGACGGCGATTTCTTCGTCTGCGGAGATTCGGTCTTCCGGTTAGGCCAGGACACGACCATCCTCGACGACCCGCGAATGGGGTTGTTCCAGCCCGCCGCCGAGCCCTCCCTGCGAGGCACCGTGACGCGCATCCTCGAGGACGGCAGCGACGGCGAGGTCTTCCCGCTGAGGCGCTTCCCGTTCGTCTTTGGCCGAGAGGACGGCGTTGCCCGCTTCCCGACCGACCGATTCATGTCCCGCCGGCACGCCGAGATCCGGTTTGAAAGCCCGTCCCTGCTGCTTGTCGATCTGGCCAGTCGCAACGGAACGTACATCCGCTACAACGACGACCTGCGTCTGCACGACGGCGACATCCTGCTGATCGGGCGACAGCTCCTGCGGATCGAGGTGGTTGCCCCGTGACGAACACCCCGCCGCCCGACCCAATGGATGCCCTTTCGATCGTGATTCCGTCGTTCAACGAAGCCCGACGGATTGGGGCCACCCTGCGGCGCATCTCGGAATACGGCCAAGAACACCTGGGGCGTTTCGAGATCATCGTTGTGGACGACGGGTCGACTGACAACACGGCCGATGCGGCCAGGGCGTTCGCAAACGAAACGAATCACCTCAGGGTGCTGGTCAATCCCGGCAACCGGGGCAAGGGATTTTCGGTCCAGGCGGGCGCCCTGGCGGCGAACCATCCCTACGTGCTGCTTTCCGACGCCGATCTTTCCACGCCGATTGAGGAGGTCGAAAACCTGGCCCGAAAGGCCTCGCCTGACGCGATCGTGATTGCGTCGCGTGGCCTACCGGAATCCCGTTTGGAAGTGCGCCAGGCGTGGTATCGCGAACACATGGGCAAGGTGTTCAATTTCATCGTTCGTAGCCTGCTGTTGCCTGGCATTGCCGATTCCCAGTGCGGGTTCAAACTGTT
>CAZHDQ010000730.1:0-1851 GCA_964531595.1 uncultured Anaeromyxobacteraceae bacterium | reverse complement strand
CACAAGATTCCACGCTGGTACGCGACCCTCGCGCGCCCTCGCGAAGCGCACCGATCCGCCGCCAGGAAGATGTTCGCTAATTGGGTTGGCTCCGCTTGCGGGGGTGGGGGCGAACAAGGGCTTTTGCTCTTTCGATTCCCGAAAAACGCGATCGCGCTTCCAAACGATTTTCGGAGTACAATCCGCTTGGGTAACAATTTTCGGAGCCGGGTAACGGTTTTCGGAGGAGCGAGCCTGAATGAATGAGATCGAACGGGCCAAGGCATTGCTCGCTGAAGGCCGGCGCGTCGAGGGGCTGGCCCAGCTCGTCCTGGAACCTCCCGCATGCAGGTTGTGCGCTGCCGAGCGGCGCTCTACGCCGGCCTTGGTCGTCGGCCACACGACCGAAGACGCCACGGACATTCCGATGTGCGCCGCGCATTTCGCGACGAAGGGGGCTGGGCTCGGTCCGTCCATCGGGCAAGTTCTGATCCCGACCGGGCCCGCGCTCGATCTGGACGTGCCCAATGGAACGGATGCGGTCGGCTACGCCTGGGCGATCCTCGAGTACAGCCTCTGCGTACTCCCGCCTGAACACCTCACGTTCATTGCGCCGCGCGGAGGGCGACGAACGACCCACGATGGTGGGCAGACAATTCTGGTGCTTCCCGCCGGCTACCAGGTCGGGACGACCCTTGCGGACCAGCTCGAATTCGCCCTCCGGTACGATGGGGTCAATCTCCAGGTCTTCAGCGCGTTGTTCCGGCGTATCGACATGGACGCATTCGAAAGGGAGGTCGCTCGGCATGTCGAGGAGCATCCGACCGGCCAGTACGTTCGGCGCCTGTGGTTCCTCTTTGAATTCCTGACGGGCCGCAAGGTGCCCGTCGCGGACGCTTCGACCGGCAACTACGTGCCCCTCCTCGACCCGGATTCCTACTACACGACGCCCGGATTTCGGAGCCGTCGTCACCGCGTCGTGAACAACCTCCTGGGGAACGCGGACTTCTGTCCGACCGTCCGTCGGACCGACCGCCTCGCTGGTTTCGAGGCCGCCGGGTTGGCCAGCGAAGCTGCGCGTATCGTCGCCGACTTCGACGAGGACGCCATCCGCCGGGCCGTTAGCTACCTCTACACGAAGGAGACCCGTTCGTCGTTCGACATCGAGGGCGAGCGACCGAGCGCCAGCCGGACCGAACGCTACGTGAGTCTGTTGCGGGCCGTCCCGAAGGTGGCCAGGTTGACGCGCGAAGAACTGCTGCGCCTCCAGAACGCAACGGTGGACCCGCGCTACGCCGACCACGAGTATCGAAGCGACCAGGTCTACGTCGGCGAACAGGTGGACCTCGCCCGCCAGCGGATCCACTTCATCGCCGCCTGTCCTGGCGACGTCCCGCGCCTGATGGAAGGGCTTCTGAGCGCCTTCGGCCGCATCGAGGGGTCGGGGGTGGATCCGATCGTCCTCGCGGCGGCATTGTCGTTCGGCTTCGTGTTCATCCACCCGTTCCAGGACGGAAACGGGAGGCTTCACCGCCTCCTGATCCACTACGTCCTGGCCCGGACGGGGTTCACGCCGCAGGGGCTCATCTTCCCGGTGTCTGCCGTCATGCTCGCGCGGCGTCACGAGTACGATGTGGCCCTCGAGGCGTTCTCGGTCCCCTTGATGCGCTTGATCGACTACGACGAGGACGCGGACGGCGTTGTGACGGTGAAGAACTGCACGGCGCACATCTACCGTTTCATCGATGTCACCGTGATGGCCGAGGCCCTATACGGCTGGGTCCAGGAAACGGTACTCGAGGAGTTCCGTCGCGAATTGGAGTTCGTGGTCAGCTTCCGTGAACTCCGGCGGGAAATCGAGGAGATCGTCGA
>CAZHDQ010000729.1:0-1855 GCA_964531595.1 uncultured Anaeromyxobacteraceae bacterium | reverse complement strand
AGTTGAATATCCTGGAGACACCGTTTCCCCCAACCACATGCGGCCGACGCACATCCGCCATGCAAAACACCCGTTTTTACAAGATAATATTCCAAACTGACCGGTGCGACATTCAAGTTTCGCAGGTCGTCAAGAAAAATTTTTTGATCCACCGGATCCTTTAAAGGTCACTTTTAAACCTGAACTCGTTTCACCGGACCTGCCAGGGACCGACCCGAACCCACCCCGCCCCGAAGGTCCTGGACAGGTGTGCCCCTACCGCCGAAATCCGCTGGGTGACCACTGGCGACAGATCTAATTTCCCCCTGACTGGAAGGCCGGAAGCCACGACCTGGCTTGGGGCAACCGCTTCCAGAAACTGGGCCGATGATGCGCCGGGGCTGCCGTGGTGACCCAGTTTGAGAACCGTTGCCCCAACATCGGCGCCGGACGCAAGCAAAATTGCCTCCTGAGGGGACTCGAGGTCTCCCGTCATCAAGACGGACCGATCCCCTGCATCCAACCGAAAGACCAGGGAGGCGGCATTCCGAGTAGATACCGCACCAGGTGGCGGCCACAGGACCGGCGTACCGTCGCCACATCCGGGCAGCGCAACGTCCCCGGCCGTCCGGCACGAGACCTGAATTCCGGCAATCCGAGCGCTTCGCAGGATTCCAGCCAGGGGTTCATGGTCCATGGCAGAGCAAGACGTCACGATCCGCGCCACCGGAAACGCGCGCATCACGGCGAGCGTACCGCCCACGTGGTCCTCGTCCGCGTGGGTCAACAGGATCCCGGCCAACCGGGTCACACCCATACCACGCAGTGACGGGACCAAGCCCCCGAAGCTAAGCGCAGCACGTGCTTCGGCGGAATCGATCAGCCAAACGCCCCCGTCCTGGCAATGCACCAGGGCCGCGTCCCCCTTGCCAACATCCAGAAATGTGACTGCGACAGACCCAAGCGGCACCCGGGGCGGTCCAGGCAGCGAGGCGATCATGGCGGCGACCGCTACTCCCACCACCAACGTCGTACCCACACGCCGGGTCAGCAGCCAGGCAGAGACAGCAGCGGCACCGGATAAGAGTAGTATTTGCGCTGCAGAGCCAGCGACCCAGGCCGACGACGGAAGCAGCTTGGACAACCACTGCTGCGCACCCAGCCAAAATTCAAGCACCGCCTGTATTGGGATGGCCACCCAGGGTAGGGCCTTCGGCACGACGGCAGCGATTCCCGCCAGAAACAGGGCACAAGGCATCAGCACGACAGCCGCAGTTGGCAGGATGACCAGGTTGACCAGGGGACCCAGCGGCGCGGCGATCCCAAACATCAGCACCGTGGCGGGTAACGTACCAATTGTCGCAGCGCACGATGCGGCCAGAGCGCCCACTGCCCATCGAAACATGCGCGTCCCTGCGCCATTCCGATCGCGCTGCACCCGATGACGGCCCGACCACGCCACTGTCAGTGGCGGGACAAGGTATGCCAGGGCGAAGACCGCCCCGTAGGACATCAAGAATGAAATGGAAAATGCTACGTGGGGGTCGCGTAGCAGTCCGACAAGGCCGGCTAGCGAAGCTAAAGATGCCAACGTCTGGCGACGACCGGCACAGGCGGCGACGGCCCCGGCTGTACACATCACGGCCGCCCGCGTAGCAGACGGCGTACCCCCGGCCATTGCGGCCATTCCTACTGCGGCCAACGCTGCGGCCAACAGGGCGGCGCGCACCAGGTTGGCGCCCGGCGAAACGCGGACCCAAAAGCCACCGACCAACCCATAAACCAACAGACCCACCAGCGAAGCAGCGGCGGCCACGTGAAGCCCTGACACGGCCAGGACGTGAGCCGTGCCTAAGGTCGAAAGGTCCTCGCGGAG
>CAZHDQ010000728.1:724-1866 GCA_964531595.1 uncultured Anaeromyxobacteraceae bacterium | reverse complement strand
ACCCAGCTCCCGTTCCAACAAGTTGGTAAGCACGGTGAATTTCGTGCGTACAGTGACATTTGTCAAGCTTTCGCAACTTTGTCAGGCCGCGTCATAACGCCGAAGCCATACCCACCGAGACATAATGCCTCGAAAAATTCATTTAATGGCGCGTTGCAGCGTAACTGGCAGGGCCCGACGGTTGCTGCTCTGACGACGATCCGGGGTCAGCGAACCAACGTCGTCCAGACGGCTAGGTGATCAGAGGCGGTCGTGTCGCGGTCGACTTGCGCATCCTCGGCGCCCGAAAATCCGCGGAAGAAAACGTGGTCCAGGCGCCGCGTTGGCGCGCGGGCCGGAAATGTCAACGCAGCGGCATGGCCGGTCGCCCCGCCCAGACATTCGCGCATCCCAGTCCCTTCCATGAACAGGGTAATAGTCCGGTCGGTCGTAAAATCGATATCTTCGTCCACGAAACCCGACTTTAGAACGGCATCGGGCGGCAGCGCATTGAAGTCCCCGGCAACGATCAACGCCCCCTCGATCCCGGCGGCATGGCGTGCTGCGACGACGGCCTGGGCCTCCCGATTCGGCTGCGAAAACGCCTCCAGGTGTACATTGACCGCCGTCAAGGTGCCAGGCCCCAGATCCACGACCGCCGTCTGGAGACTGCGATGCAGGTAGAATCGACGGTACCACCAGGGGTACTCGTCCGGTTGCGCCAGTTCCGTCCTGGAACAGGTGCGGATGGGAAATCGGGACAAGATCGCCTGGCCGCTTCGGATCCGCCCAAGCTGGCGCGAAGGTGGCCACACTGGGAACGGCAGCCAGTTCAGGTCCCACGTAGTCACGAAGCAACCGTATCCCAGACCCGTCGTTTCCATCAGGAACGCGAATTGATCAATGCCCCCACTGCGGTCCGACTGCCGATCGACCTCCTCCAAAAAGACAATGTCGGCCCCGCCGTCGCGAATCGCGGAAGCCACCTTCGCCAGGTTGCCCAGCACCGATGCCGCGTCGTGGCGGTCCGTAGGCATACCGTCGGGGCCACCACCGAATCCCAGGTTCCACGAAACGACCACCAACGCCCTTGAATCCTCGCCATTAGCGGGCTGCGGCGAAGCACCAGGCATGGCTCGGATCTCCCCATCGTCGGCAAGCCG
>CAZHDQ010000728.1:0-714 GCA_964531595.1 uncultured Anaeromyxobacteraceae bacterium | reverse complement strand
CCACCACGACGAACAAAAGGGCCACTAGGGCAGCGAAAAAAACCCAGACCACCTGCTTCACCTCCAGCCTCCCGGAATGACATCGTGCATGACCTTGTATTCGTCAGGTGGAGGGATGCGCAGGAAATCCAGGACCCGCTCTTGGGCGCGACGACCGTAGTTGACCGGGGCCGTGTAGACAGCGCCAACCACATTTTCGGTGGCTTCCACGTGAAGCCGATCTCGTATCGACGTGCAGAAATGAAGCCCCTGCAACGCGCAGTCCAGACCCAAGTAGGCCACCGAACCCGAGCAGGCAGTGGCGGCGGCAACGATGGCCTCAACCAACGCGTCGCCATCCTCGTCCGGCAGCCGCACCGGCACGCGGAACGCCTCATCACGGCTCATGACGAGCAGGTCGATCAGCCGCCGATCGCGGGGGACCGTTTCGGCTTCGGGCCGCTCGGGTGCCAGAACCGGTGCCACCACGCAACCGCCGCCCATCGTGACGATCCGGTCGAACACCGCGTGCGCCTCTACCACGTTGTCGACGTAACGCAACGGCGGGTTCGTCATACGCTCCAGCCAATGGCCGCCACCCTCACCGGTCCCAAATAGCGGCAGGACGACCGTCAACCCCACCAGGAATGTCGCGATCGCGATCCGCTGAAGCCGTTCCAGCCGGGAAAGCGCCTGGATACCCAGCAACACCATCACGGGGACCAGGGACGCCTT
>CAZHDQ010000727.1:0-1867 GCA_964531595.1 uncultured Anaeromyxobacteraceae bacterium | reverse complement strand
TCGGGTGGACCGGCGCCTGAGAGGCCTGACGCCCTTCACGAAACAAGACGACATAAAGGTCCGGTTTGCTCTCGAACGGGGAATCGGCCGAAGCGGCGTCGTCAAGGTCCACCAGGAACGACACCATTCCCTGGGCGTCCAAATTGGCCTCGCCCATAAGGTCATCCCGAATCGGGTCCTGGTCATACAATCGCGCCTTCCAACCGGCGCCACCGACCGGTGCCCCATCCTCGTCCACGAACCGGGCGTCCACCTTGATGATCAAACCCATCGAGCACCCCCGTCCTGGTTTGGACCGCATTGTCGCCCATGATGGACTTACAGGCAATCGGTCGCTGGCCAAAACCTCCGCTGCTTGACGCACACCTTCGATCCGCTACGATTTCGACCTGGATTTCCGGCACAGGATCGCGATTTCGAGGGGCAGCATTGGTACGAATCCTGACCGTGATAGTCTTGGGTGCACTGACGCCGGCGCTGGTGTCCGCCTTCTGGGCCGGAATCCAGGGGATCGCAGCCCACCACAGCATCTGGGTGTCGTTCGCGGCGGGGACGGGCATCAGCCTGATCCTGGATCGACTGCTGCACAGGCGAATGGTCCGGTTCGAGGTCTTTGAGCACGAACTGACCCATGCTAGTGCCGCGCTCTTATTCCTGCGACGCATCCGGGGCTTCGCGGCCGGCAAAAGCAGCGGGGCCGTGGTCCACAGCGACGGTTTCGGAGGTAAGGTCGGAAACGACTTCATCGGTCTGGCGCCCTATTTCCTGCCGACGTTCACGATGGCGGCCGTGCTGCTGCGACCGGCTTTCTCGGCTAACTGGTTTCCTTGGTACGACGGATTCATCGGACTGACGTTCGGATACCACGCGTGGAGCACCATCCGAGAGACTGGGGGCAACTGGCATAGCAAAAGGTTCAAAAGCGCCCTGGGCGGGGATTCGACCCAGTCCGACATCGGGAGCCGAGGCTTCCTGTTTTCCGGCGTCTACATTTTCGCGATGAACCTGTTCCTGCATGGGTTGCTGTCGTTCATCATCGTTCGCGGCTACGGTGGAATCGTGGTCTGGGGCCGTGTGGTCGGCAGCGCGTTCGTGCGGTTCTGGACCGGATTCGGGCCACTGGTCGCCGGTTGGTTCGGCGGGTGAATCACCCCTCGACGGCGCGGATGAACGCTCGCGCTCGCTCGATATCAAACAGGGGCGAACGCAACCCTTCCTGATGCACCAAACGGTTCGAAACGCGCAACACGCCGCAGCCGCAACCGCGCCGTGTGGCGCGGGCACCCGCTAGGACTAAGTACTCGGCATCCGGCGTCGTCACGCCCCACAGCCAGTAAATTTTGTGCTTCTGTAGCCACCCCATCTCGCCTGCATGGACTACCGAGATCGACACGCTTTCACGCAGCACCGCCTCGACCGCAAGAACCACAGTGGCGCTGATCCGATCGCTCGTCGCCCAGACCGCCCCAAACAACATTTCGACACCGCAAATGTCGTGCAGTATTTCGACCATTTCCCGGCGGTTCACCCGATACTTTGATGTCAGCGCCGCCACAACCGCATTCAATCATGGACAGACTGCATCCGCAGGCACGTTCGCAGGCCACTTCGCTCGCGTACGGACTCTGCAATGCGGGCAACGCTTACGGAATGGGCCGGCCTCACGAGTCCTCCCAACGCTTCAGGAAACAGACACACTGTCCGGTCGGTGTTGAGGAGAGGCGAGCATGCCGGCTGTGACAAGCAGCAAGCAGCAAGCAACACATTGTAACAAGCAACACATCAATCCACCTATTAGGTAGTCACAACGGCCGACGGATAGGCTAGCTTCCGGGTGGATCGTGGGAGGAGACCACGGATTTGAAAC
>CAZHDQ010000726.1:0-1868 GCA_964531595.1 uncultured Anaeromyxobacteraceae bacterium | reverse complement strand
GAGGGCACCAGGCCCGCGAACCCTACCTCGGGTAAGACCCCGTGATGTAGTCCCGCAGCATCCGGACCTCGATGGTGGCCTCGTGGACCATGAACTTTACGAGGTCGCCGATCGACACGATACCCGCGAGCTGACCATTCATCAGGATGGGAAGGTGGCGGATGCGTCGGTCGGTCATCACAGCCATCATCACGTCGACAGTGTCCGTGGGCAGCCCTACGATCACATCCCGGTTCATGATGTCGCCGACCCGCGTCCCCTCCAGGCGGTCCGGGTCCCGGGCCGTGAAGCGTAGGACGTCGCGTTCCGTCAGGATGCCGATGATGCGGTTGGCCTCGTCCACGATCACCAGGGAGCCGACGCTGGCCTCCACCATCAGGCGAGCCGCCTCGACCAGCGTGAGGTCCTGGGCACCGGACAGGACGTCGCTTCCTTTCTTGGAAAGGATCTCCGAAACCGGGGTTGGGCTGTCCATGGTTGGCTCCCTGATGACTGACCTTTCTATCATCGGTCCTTGCGTGGAAAAAGGGGACTATTACGTATCCAACACATCGTTATCACAAGAAATACGACGGTAGACTTCAGGATGAGACAGGGGGTTGTGCCCACGTCTAACCGTCGACGGATGCAGGCCGGCAACCAGCCACACGCCCGACTTGCGTCCCACGGACACGTCTTATAGCCCCCGCGCACCAGTATCAGCGTTTCGAGAGGGCGCTGTCGAGGCGGACGACCCGCGAATAGGGAAACTGCAGCACGCTAGACCAGACCGTGCGCGATCATCGCTCGGGCCACCTTGATGAAACCGCCTATATTGGCACCCACCACGAAGTTCCCCGGCGCCCCGAATTCCTCGGCGGCCTGGGCGCAGGTCTGGAAGACGTTCTTGATGATCTGGCGGAGCTTCGCGTCGGTTTTCTCGAAGTCCCACGCATCGCGCCCCGCGTTTTGCTGCATTTCCAGCGCCGATGTGGCCACGCCGCCTGCGTTGGCCGCCTTGCCTGGTCCGAACAGCACGCCCGCGGAAAGGAACACCTGGATGCCCTCGGGCGTGGTCGGCATGTTCGCGCCCTCGCCCACCGCGATGCAACCGTTTTTCACCAGTGTTCGGGCGTACTCCCCAGTGATTTCGTTCTGGGTGGCGGAGGGCATCGCCACGTCGCACGGCACGTCCCAGACGTTGCCGCCCGGGAGGTATCGGGCGTGCGGGTGGGTCAGGCAGTAATCCTTGATCCGCCGCCGCTCCACCTCCTTCAACTGCTTGATTGCCTCGAAGTCGAAGCCCTGTTCGTCCACCACGACGCCGTCGCTGTCGCTCATCGCGATCACCTTGCCGCCCAGGTGGTGGATCTTTTCCAACGTGTAGATGGCGACGTTGCCGGAACCGGAAACGACGGCCGTCTTCCCGTCGAAACCGCTATTCCTGGCCTTCAGCATCTCCTCGACGAAGTAGGTGCAGCCGTATCCGGTGGCCTCAGTGCGGACCTGGCTGCCGCCGTAGACCAACCCCTTCCCCGTCAGGACGCCCGCTTCGAACTTGCTGGTCAGTCGCTTGTACTGGCCGAACAGGTATCCGATTTCGCGTCCGCCCACTCCGATGTCGCCGGCTGGGACGTCGGTGTGTTCCCCGATTATCCGCCACAACTCGATCATGAAGCTCTGGCAGAAGCGCATCACCTCGTTGTCCGATTTTTCCTTGGGGTCGAAATCGGAACCGCCCTTCGCACCGCCGATCGGGAGGCCCGTCAGGGAGTTCTTGAAGATCTGCTCGAACCCCAGGAACTTGATGATCCCCAGGTTCACGGACGGGTGGAACCGCAATCCGCCCTTGTACGGCCCGAGGGCGCTGTTGAACTGCACCCGGAAGC
>CAZHDQ010000725.1:0-1871 GCA_964531595.1 uncultured Anaeromyxobacteraceae bacterium | reverse complement strand
GTGGCGCGTTGAAGGAATTCGAAATCGGGGGCATACGGCACAATCTGCCGCTGCTACTTCACGTGCTGGAATCGGCAGCGTTCACTTCGGGTGACTACGACACCGGCCTGCTTGAGGCCATCGGACCTGTCCCTGCAGCCGACATCGTATCGGCCGAGGAGATGGCCGCGGCAGCCGCGGCGCTGGCGATGTGCCGTCCTCCCCAACCTGGACAGACGGCGCAGTCACCGGTTCGATCATCGACTTGGCGGGCCCACCGGGCCTGGCGAAACCTGGACTGACCGAATGAACTTCAAGCAAAACAAGGCGCGGCTGGATTGCTACCCGGACGAGGTCGCGCCGCGGCGGCCGCCCCCCGATGGCGCGCCTACCATCGATTCGCGGGCTGCGCGCGGCGAGGTGGCAACCCGCGGAGACACCCGCCTGGACACCGTGGTCGAGGGCTGGGACGGTGACGTGGTCTGGGTCCGAGTCGGCGGCACCCGAATCCCCCTGCTTTGGGTGCAAGTCGACGGTGCCTCCGGGTTCGCGCTACCCTCGGGCCGAGTCGTGATCCCGGTCGTCGGGCCCCGAGGATGCCCAACCGAGGTGCTGGTCGGGGGCCGAAGCCTGTTCGTAGAACCGACCCGTATAGCGCCGCGAACGCCATTACGGAACGCCAGCGACTGTTCAAACCTTGTGGCCCGGATGGACGGGCGCGTGGTCTGCATCCTGGTTCGGCCCGGGGACCGAGTCGCCGTCGGACAGCCAGTGATGGTGCTGGAAGCCATGAAGATGGAAGACGCGATCCGGGTGCCTGTCGCGGCGATTGTCAGGGAGGTCCGCGCCGCCGAGGGCGACCGTGTCCGACGAGACCAAACGCTGCTGGTCCTTGACCCCATCGCCGATTCCAGCTAATCCAGCGACATGATGAACGACGAGCAATCCAAAGCTTCCGCGTGGTTCGAAAACATCGGCGCCGACGCTGACGGGCGACTGCCCGGCGATGACACTCGCATCCTCTCAACCGGCCAGACCGCGCCGTTCCTCTGCCTGGGCACGCGCGCCGACGCCAAGGGGCCAGACCTCCCCGGCACACCGCCGTTTCGGCGCGGGATCTTTCCTACGATGTACCGGGGGCGGACCTGGACGATGCGCCAGTATGCTGGCTACGGTGACGCTGCGGACACGAATCGGCGATTCCGGTACCTGCTGGACCGGGGCCAAACTGGCCTATCACTGGCGTTCGATCTGCCGACCCAAATGGGCCTGGACCCGGACAACGGGCGCGCCCTGGGAGAAATCGGGCATGCCGGGGTGTCGATCGCAACGGTCGATGACATGGCGAAGGTGTTCGACAATATTCCACTGGACCGGGTGTCGGTGTCCATGACTGCGAACGCGACGGCCGCGATCCTGGTCGGGATGCTCCATGTATTGGGCGAGGAGCGCGGCATTCCACCTCAACAGATGTCGGGCACGGTCCAAAACGACATCCTGAAGGAATACGTCGCGCGAGGGACCTACATCTTTCCGCCCGCCCCCAGCCTGGGCCTGGCGGCCGACCTGATCGCCTGGTGTACGGAACGGATGCCGCGCTTCAATCCGGTCAGTATCAGCGGGTACCACATGCGCGAGGCGGGTGCGGACGCGGTACAAGAGGTCGCGTTCACGTTGGCCGACGGCCTGGCCTACGTTCGAACGACAATGGCGCGCGGTCTGGACCTGGACCGGTTCGCCCCGCGGCTGTCGTTCTTCTTTGCCGCCCACAACCACTTCTTTGAGGAAATCGCGAAGTTTCGCGCGGCCCGAATCGTATGGGCCCACCTGATGGGCGATCGCCTCGGGGCCAAGGACCCTCGGTCGAAAGCCCTCCGGTTCCACACCCAGAC
>CAZHDQ010000724.1:0-1877 GCA_964531595.1 uncultured Anaeromyxobacteraceae bacterium | reverse complement strand
TAAGGCATGTGCGCTTCGACCAGCTTGGCAAATCGTTGTTTCAGGACATCTGACAGGGGAGCGCCGGGGTGCAAACGGACACAGGCAACTCGACCCAAGTGTCGGGCTACGACCCAGCGGTCCACGCCACCTTGTACTTTCACTCCATCGGGCGGCCCCGACTCGGCTGGAAGTCGGAATAGCCCCTCGGTTTCCAGCCATTCGAGGAATGTATTCACTTCTGCTGGCGAAATGATGGCGATGGGACGTTTTCCGAAGGGGCGGTTGAAGGGGGTCTTCGGAAGCTTCGCAAAGTTGAAGGGGAGCGAATTCTCGCCGAAACGCACGGATCCATCGGATCTGAGATACCAACGTCGGTTCGCCATCGGTTCGCCTTCGACCGAGACCTCGGCCAGGAAGAAAATCGCAACGGCCGGTACGCCGAGGTTCACGTTGGCACCCTTGAAACAGCCGTTCATGATTCCAGCCTCCCTGCATGCCTTCAAACCCTTGCGTGGAGCGGCGTCACATTCCATCGAAAGGGCCAGGAGTCCAGCCCAGACTGTAACGACAAGGACCGCCTCCCGTCTGCTCATCACTCGAAGCCCCACTCGTCGACCTCCGTCGTCTTTTTCAACGCCTCCAGGAATGTTACATAGTCCTGTATTTCGATCTGATTCGCACAGGACATGACATCGTCGGAAGTTCCCTTCGAGATCTCGGTCCCCAGGGCGTCCTTGACGAGAGCACGGTGGGCAATGTCGGTCCCGCTTCCGTACTGATCGCCAAGACCAACCATGTGACCGAACTCATGCACGGCTCCGAATTGCCCCTCACTGCCCCCCTTGGGGGTCTTCGTCAGGTCCTCGGAATCCAGAGTGGCGAAGTTCTTCTCGACTCCCGCGCCAGCGTGGGTTGTAACCGAACTCCCAGTCCACCTTCCCTTTGGAATCCGGGTCACGTCCATGCGGAAATGCCAGTCCTTCTCGGACTCGACAATATCCACTCTCACGTTGGCCCTGAGGCTTCCAAGGCCCGGCCGGCTACACCGAAACGCGTGCCCGCCTGACCATCGCGCCACGATTAGATCAATGAACCCCTTCCGCCAGGCCGCCTTGGAATCGTCGTCCCAGGCCAGTTCGGCGGTGGACACGTTCGGGAATTCAGCAGGGAGGCCACCGAGGAACCGAAATGCGCATCGAACGGCAACGACCAACTCTTGCTTCACCGGGTCGTAGGTGGCGTCGAACAGGCCGTATCCTGTCGAGGGCTGGTAGTTGGCGATGGCATGCGGTTCAGCCACGAATGCAAGCAATTCCGGGGTGGCAATGTTCGAGGTTCTTTGGGACAGCCCCCCGTTCTCGAGCGAAGAATCTACCGATGGCGTCGACTTCCCGGCAGCCGAGTCCAGCAAGTTTGGTGCATGTGTCGGCGAGGAAGTAGCATGCCGCGTCTCACGTCGAGGGCTCAGCGCTTCCAATTGACGTGAATATGGCAGGCCCTTCAATGACGACCGTAGAGATGACCTCGCCGAAGACTGGGTTCCCTCGGACGCAGAACCGGCTGCCGGGGGCGCCTTCAAGTCCTCCTGTCGCTGTTTCGCAAGATCGATGGGCACCCCCCACTCATCTCACCCAAGGGTCTGCGAAAAAGTGCCATGAATACCCGAGTGAGTCAATCCATACGCCGTCTTGAACAATCCGCGCTGCAAGGGTTTCTGGCAGCGGGGCAGGGGCCGCGAGGAGTCGAAATCCGATTCGGCGCGGGTTCCTGCAGGCTGTGCCGCGCCCGGGACGGGCAGTTTTCGGTCTTGCGTGGGCTGATTCGCAGCAGCTCACAGGTAGGAACGCCTTCCACCGCTCGATGGGGCCCGGTGGCGCGAGTCGCTTCGGTAGGTA
>CAZHDQ010000723.1:0-1877 GCA_964531595.1 uncultured Anaeromyxobacteraceae bacterium | reverse complement strand
GCCGAGATCGCCGCACTGGGCCTGCGACTGGCGAAGCGGATCGGCGACCTGGCGCGACAACGGTTTCGCCAAGCGCAAGATGACCCGCCCTGGCAGGACCCGGAAGTTTCTTTATCCCGGGTTATTCATGGAGCGTCGTCGCGAGACCGTCGAGACGGCCCGGCTACAAGGCGCGGGGTGCAGGCGCGACTGAGCCTGTCTGGTGACAGGTGATTGGAGCGTCGGGGTCCCCGCAACGCAGCAGCCGGCGCCAGGATCGGCGGTCGCAGCAGACGCGAGCGTGAATAACCCGGGTTTATAGTTCCTACACGCCATGTGAACTGATGGGTGGCATCTTCAACGCGGGCGCCTGGTGCCCCGTCACCGGGCTCTGGCCATTCAATCGTGTCTCCTTTCGACAGGCCAAGCAATGCACTGGCTACAGGTACGAAAATCAAATTGAGAACGACTGTCATCGGTATTTTTGGGATAGTCAAGCCTTAATTGGAACTCCTTGGGCGGAGATTAAACTCTAGATTCTGCGGTGGGATTCATTGTAGCAACGGTTGGGGGGACCCGGGCAGCAATCTTAGGATGAATATTATTTCGGTTCGGTAGTGTCCGAGGCGGTAGCCTAAGGCGACCCCATTCGCAGTCGGTCGATACAGAGTTCACTCAGGGCCTCGGCGATGAGTCGACAGCCCTGGGCCGACGGATGCACTATGTCGACCTGGAGGTCGGTGCGCTTGGTTGCGCGAAACAATTCCAGCAAGTCGACGACCGGCACTTGTCGAGCCTTTCCGACCTTTCGGACAGCCATCTGGTACGTATCGACCCCTGGAAGGAAGGTCTGGATGAGCTGCTGTTCCGCCTTGTCGACCTGAATAACCTGTGAGCGGGTGGGTAACACCAATAGGACCAGCGGGATGTTGCGATTGTCGCACTCGTCGGCCATCTCCCCGAGCAGCATCTCGAACGCCTTTGTTTCCACTCGCGGCTCCGACATCCGCAGGAAGGGCCGGACCCGCATCGCAGCCAAACCCATACGCATGCGAATCATATCAAGTGCATAGCTGTGCAGAAACGGAGGAGCGTCCGGGTTGGGGGCAAGGAGCGCGGCCTGGTCCGCGTCCGAGACCCCGGCCCACGTAGTCGCATCGTTCAGCCCGACCCCCACGATGACCATCGAGGGTTGCAGGTCGAGGCCTCTCGTTCGCAGGTACTGAAGGGCCTGGAACGCGCTGTAGCCGGGTACCCCGGCATTCAGCACGAGCGCATTGCTTTCCGGTAGGCGGTCCCGGAGCATCCGTTCCAGCATGGTCGGCCATGTCTGATCATCGTCGATGCCAATGCCGAACGTACACGAGTCGCCCACAGCCAGAACGGGGCGGCCAATTGCACCGGACCGTGCAGATCCTCCCCTGAAACCGAGTTCGTCAATCGAGAACCGGAACCAGACCGTCTCGCCGCCCAGGGCCGAGCCGACCCCGCTCTTCCGCGGCAGTACCCCAGGTCGGAATCGCCAGAACAGGTCCTCGTCAGGCTGGATCGCGTCTTGGAAGTCCTGCTCCCCGAGCGTCACCATCACACGATGCTTGAGAATTTCGTCATGGAGTTCCGCGCGTATGTCGGTCATCCGGATGCCGGCCTCCAGGAGCCCGAAGCACAGCAGGCAACCGAACAACACGAGTGCGGCCCTGCCAATCCACCGTCCCTGGTGATTCATCGACCACATGGGAATGACCTCGCCTGCCTAGTGGCTCGCGGGAAAAGGTTCTGCCAGCATCACTTGAACTATGATTATCATGAAAAGTTCCCCACCTTCAATTTTTTTGTTGCCTCTGCACAACCTGAGTTACAAGGGATTTGGGGCTGCCGGGGCTGTGATGAGTGGATTT
>CAZHDQ010000722.1:0-1880 GCA_964531595.1 uncultured Anaeromyxobacteraceae bacterium | reverse complement strand
GGGTCTTCCCCCGTATAGGGCCAGCCTTCGCACTGGCCACCACCCTGCTGGAGCAGGCACAGGTGGTAGTAATCCCACAAATCCTGTCGCCCGCTGGCCACTGCCGCCTGAAGGATGTAATCCATCGACAGCGCTGCCAGGAATCCGGGCGTGTCCGCGAAACTCAGTGCGTGCAGTTTGCCGTGCTCGGTCTGGCGCCCGTCCCAGTCCACGAAGAACAGGTCGTTTTCCATCAGGTGTACGCCGACCTGAGTCATCAGATCCTTGACGATCGTCCGCACGTCCTCGTCATCGACCAGTTTCCACAGGATGCCCAGCGCCAGCATGTGGCCCGCGTATTCGTCCTGGGACACGTTGTCCAGCCAGCACCAACCCGCGTATTCGTCCAACCCGCAGTGGGGCTTTGTCATACCTTCAGGCGTCGTAGTCCATTCGCCGGACACGCGATCCACCGCCCACACGCAGCCGTCGTCACGGATCTGAACCCACCGGTTGTCGTCCTTTTCCAGGTCGGTCGTGTAGTGACCGATCTGCTCTACCGGGTCCGGGCAGGCGATTCCAGGCACATTCGGGGGGATGAATTGGCGCGTAAACAGGCCCGGCACGCCGGTGATCCGCATGCGTGTGACTTCGCCCTCCAGCAGCAACTTGATGTTTGCCAGCGCTTCCGGGGACTTCGTAGCGCCGTAGCGAAATCCCTGCGACGCCAGGTACAGGCCGCTCCACAGACCGTCGTTTTCGCCGGTGTGCCAGCGTGCGACGTGCTCCCAGGTTGCGTCGTCCTCGGTAGCGGCGGGCGCGTAGCAAGGTGGAGTGGCTTCGTCCCCACATGCGACCTCGACCTGCTTCAGCGTAACGTTCATCGCCCACTTCAAATCAGGGTGCATGTGAAGGCGCATCGCGATGTCGTCGTAATGGGCGGCTTTTTCGGCCAGGCTCTCTGGCGTGGCCCGCGGCTCGTCCGGGCAGGTGCCGAACACGGGGGCATCGTAGCGCCAGGGGTCGACGCACGCGCCGTCCTCGCACAGGCGACCTTCGGCGACCATGCACTCGTGGGCGACCCACTGGCCGGCGGTGCATGTGTACAGGCGGTAGGCGTCTTCCGAGCAGCGCTTGTCACCTTCCGGTTCGCAGGAAAGCATCCACCCATCGACGGGGCCCAGGTCGGCCGGTCCTTGGTCAGCCGGTCCCTGGTCGGGGCTGCCGGGATCGTCGATGGTGGTGTCGTCCATCCCGTTATCGGGAACGCCCGGATCGGTGCCCGGATCGGTACCCTGGTCATCGACTGCGTCGGCTGTCGTGCCGGGGTCGTTGCTGCCGTCGCCCGAGCCGCATGCAGTCATCCACGCCACCGTGCACAGCGCCATCACCATCGTTGCCGCAAAACGCATCTTCATCGTGTGTCCTCCGCTTGGACCGGTCCATGTGGCCCGGCCGGCAACGATTGTAGCAGACACCCGCGCGATCCGGCGCTTGACTCTGTTCGAACCGAAAACCATCATTTCAAGGTCTGATGGGGTGATGGAGGGTTCGATGCGCGGGTTTGTGGCGCTCCTGGCGGCTGTTTCGTTTATTGGGTGTGCCGATCTGGACAGCGGTTCGTGGCTGGTCAGCGAGGCGGACGAGGCCAAGATGGGTGCCGAGTTCCACGCGCAGTTGCAAAGCGAGATGCCCGTCTACGCTGGCGATGCGCGCGTCGGTCAGTACATTAAGACGATGGGTGCTCGAATCGTTCCTCAAACGAATCGGCCGAATCTGGGCTACACGTTCACCGTCGTCGATTCGGAGGAAGTCAACGCGTTCGCGGTCATGGGCGGTTACGTTTACGTGACTACGGGCCTTTTGAAGGCAGCGGTCAGCGGGGCCGAGGTGGCGGGTGT
>CAZHDQ010000721.1:0-1889 GCA_964531595.1 uncultured Anaeromyxobacteraceae bacterium | reverse complement strand
ACGATGTGGTTGACCCCGGACGTGAACAACTTGTCGGCGGAGGCCTTGATCTTGCGGGGCGTCGCCATCTGGTCGCGACCCGCCCAGACCATGGCCTCGGCGCTCACCAGGGGGCGCCCGTACTGATGCGCCCCAGACGAAACGGCCTTGAGAAACAGTTCGCTTCCACCGGCGTACAACTGCTCGGCCTCGGGCAACCCGACCGCCCCGGCCGCCCGCAGAACGTCCACGTTGATGCCGTAGGGCTGAAGCCGCGCGCACATGCCCCTTCGCTGCGCCCACGCTGCGGAAGTGGCGAAGAATCGTTCGACGAACAGGTCCGAAACCGTCAGCGCGTAATCGTAACGAAGTCGCGCATCGCGGTCCGGATCCGACGAAAACGGCGACTCGGTGCGGATACCAGCCCCGTCGAACAGGTGGTTGTCGGCCCCGGGCGACAGCACAAATGGAAGGTACGGCACGATGTCGTATCCCCTGCGGGTCCGGAACTGCGACAAAAAGTCGTCAGTGAAGTGACGCTCGGTCTCCATCTCGAAACTGTCGACGAAAAATCCCCGAAGCGTCGAGCCCATGAATGGCCCGAGACCCGTTTCCTCACGGAACAGGTACTCCAGGTTGGCTGAAACCCGCAGGGCGTCCAGGTGGTCGACCACGAAACCGGGCGTGTCGGTTGCAGGCAGACTGATCAACTGACCGTCCGGTGCGACCCACACGCCGACGACACGCCAATCGCCCGCAGGTGCCTCCCAGGTCAGACGACCATCGGCCACCAATTCGGTCAGTTCTACCATCGAATCCGGGTCCAAAATCACCGTATCCGTCAGGTCGAACAGATCCTCCGTATCGCGGGACCCGCCCACGACCCGCCCCGCCACGACCACGACCAGTCGGGCCGAATCGGTCAGGTCGACGGCCAGCGGTTCCCCGATCTGGGCTGCAAATTCCGCAATTTTGTAGAACGGAGTCGGGTCGGGGCCGTCCAGAACCAAGTCGACCGTGGCCGGACCGGTAACCGAGTCCTCGCTCCACAACAACGTCTGCATCGAATCGTCGGCCGACACGTGTGCGCCACCGGTCGGCCAACCGGTCCCCAGATTCAGGTCCACCGACAGGCCGGCCGATCGAGCCGCCTGGAGGGCTGCGACGACTTGCGCCCAGTATGCGGGCGTGTCGAATCCGCGCCTACGGGACAGCGCATCGGGGTCTGCGGGCGTTGGGTTCAGGGCCGCGTCGAATGCCTGGATCTCGGCGCCACCGAAGCCCTGAGCGACCAGCAGGTTCACCTCGCGAGCCAGCTCAATCGCATCGACATCGCCGCCCGGCCACCACCAGCGAACCCACGGCCGCACCTCGGCGGTCGGCTCAAGGAACGTGTACCAGGAAAACGCAGCATCCTCGGTCGCGTCGGACGCACACCCGCCGATACCCAGGCAGAGTGCCACTAACACCGCCGACAGGACGGCGCGAACCCCATTTCGTTTCATTCGATGTTTCCTGCTTTCACACGCCGGACACGCGACACCATCCGCGGCGAGTATAGCCCGCGGGAACCACCGGGCAAACATTGACGGGACCGAATCGAACCTCCAATATGAGCACCGAATTGCGAACTCCTTGAGAGGTGGAAATGAAACGCTTCCCGGTTGAGACAACAGTTGCCACGGTGGCCAGAAGAGGCCTGCCAATCCTGGTGACGATGCTTTTCTTGGCGGCGTGCAGCGACACGGCTGACCTTTCGGATTTCGGCCCGGCCAACGATCTGGGTGTCCAGACACCGGACGCTACGGACCCAGGCCCCGCAGACGTTCCGAAGGCGGACGAAACTGGGGAAACTGACCCCGGGCAACAGACGGACCCAGGGGAGCAGACGGACACCGGCACGGCCGACC
>CAZHDQ010000720.1:0-1897 GCA_964531595.1 uncultured Anaeromyxobacteraceae bacterium | reverse complement strand
GATGGCGGCGTAGTCTTCCAGCACCCGCACGAACGCGGCTGTATCCAGTTCACGTCGGCCCGCCTTGGTCTCGCGACCCGCGTGGCGCGGATAATCGCACATCACGCATGCATTATTGCAGCGGTACGTGATCATCAGCGTCCCGAACACCGGCCCCGCCAGCGGTCGCCCCAGGAAATCGCCCAGCGGGATGGTGCCCAGCTTCACGGCCTGCCGCCCCAGCCAGCGAATACGCCCATCGCGCAGCGCCTTGACGGACATGTCCCAAAATTCACGACGCGGCAGTGAGAATCGCTTCATGGACCCCTCGGGCGACACGCCCTCTTCCGGTGACGGCGGAAACGACGACCGATCGGCGCTTGGCAGGATCGCAAATGCCCAGTGGACCGTCAAGCCGGCGGTCGCTCCGACAATTGACAACGACGGGTCCCCGCCGATAATGGACCAGTCCGGTGCGGGAAACGCCGAAACGGAGACAAGGCTGATGGACGAAGCCCAGGATACCCTGCAAGACGGCTATTTCACGTCGACCGTTCGGGCGGCGCTGAACTGGGGGCGCAAGTACTCCCTGTTCCAGTACCCGTTCGTCACGGCATGCTGCGCCATGGAATACATGTCGGTCAGTTGCGCCCACTTCGATATCGCCCGCTTCGGCGCCGAGATCCCGCGATTCACGCCTCGCCAAAGCGATCTGCTGTGGGTTGTCGGCACCATTGCCCACAAAAATGCCCCCATCTTGAAGCGCGTCTTCGACCAGATGTGCGAGCCAAAATGGGTAATTTCGTTCGGGGTATGTGCCTCTAGTGGCGGTTTTTACGACAACTACGCGGCGGTCCCAGGCATCGACCACGTTATCCCGGTCGACGTTTACATCCCGGGATGCCCGCCAAGGCCGGAACAGATCTTCGATGGCCTGATGATGCTCCAGGACAAGATCCAAAAGGGCCCGTTGATGCTCAAGTAGCGGCCCAGAGAGGCAAATCATGGCGGAAGCGATCGAACTGCGGGCCTACACGTTCATCGACAACCTGCAACCGCAACTCGCGTCTTTTTTGGCGACAGTTGCGCGGGGATTTCTGCCGCTGGAGGAACAGGCGGCGTTGTTCGTCGAGATCTCGCCCGGGCTGCACATCAACGTGCTGACCGACCAGGTGGTCAAAAAGACGGCGGCGATCCCAGGCATGCAGATTGTCGAGCGCGCATACGGACTGTTGGAGGTCCACCACGATGACCAGGGACACATCCGCGAGGCAGGCCGCGTTGTGTTGGAAAACCTGGGCCTGAAGGAGACCGACCGCCTGAAGCCGCGGGTCACGTCGATCCAGATCATCACCGGCATCGACAACTATCAGACGCACCTGATCAACACGATGCGCCACGGCCAGTTTCTGCTCAAGAACGATGCGCTGCTGGTCCTGGAATGCCACCCGGCGGCGTACGCGGCGATCGCGGCCAACGAGGCCGAGAAAGCGGCGCCGATCAACCTGCTCGAGATGATCTCGTTCGGCGCGTTCGGCCGGCTATATCTGGGCGGCCCCGAAGACAACATCAAGGAAGCTGCGTCAGCGATCGAAAAGACACTGGCCGGGCTGGAAGGCCGCCCCAACGAGGGCAAGTCGCTGGTGTACTGACTGGCCAAGCCTTGGCCGGCTTCCCCCACCCAGAATCCCCGTAGATATTTCCATGGTCCAAGCAACCGATTCGCAAGAAAACGTCAGGCGATGCGTGACGCGACGACGCCCCAATTCACGTTGCGATAGAAGGCTTCGAGGTAGTCGGCCCGCTTGAGGCCGTAATCGGTCATGAACGCGTGTTCGAACACGTCCATCACCAGGATCGGCGTGGCACCCGCGGCGTGGCCAGCGTCATGTTCGTTGATCCAGGAGTTGAACAGATC
>CAZHDQ010000719.1:0-1900 GCA_964531595.1 uncultured Anaeromyxobacteraceae bacterium | reverse complement strand
CTGATGACGGTGGCCAGCGCCGCTCCCCGCACACCCATGTGCAGCCCAAAAATCAGGACAGGATCCAAAACAAGGTTCATAACCGCACCCAGCGCCACTGTCAGCATCCCGGTGCGCCCAAAGCCCTGGGAATTGATAAACGGATTCAGTCCCAGCCCTGTCATGACAAACAGTGTACCCAGAAGGTACACGGTAAGGTAATCGACGGCATGGACATCATCGACAAGATGGCCGCCGTGCCAACCGCCCGGAACGCAATCAGCGAAGCCTTCCCGCAGCAGACCATTGCGATCCGGAAGGCCTCGGTCGTCGAATGATCATCGCAAGGCCTACAAAATCCGCTTTCCCTATCCGATAACCAGCAACAGCACTGATCTTGCGGGCACGTCCAACAGCGCCTGAGGATCCACACGAACTGTCCGTTCGTCCCAGTAATCCCACGCATCGCAGGCCACACCATCGGGCAGCGCATCGGCACGCGGCGACACCTGCACCGCACGGCCGGACGGGTTCAAGATGGCGTAAAAGCGGACGTCCCGCCCGCGCCAGGGACTGTCGACCGTGAAATGCCGCGAAAAATTACGCCCAGCGCGGTCCAGCACCTTGCCGGGGCCACGGATTCCCGCAAGGTCATCCACGACGCGAAACGCGAACGGTCCACGCCGGAAGTCGTGCCCCACTGTCGTCGTGCTGCCAAGTAGCAGCGCGACCGTCGCCAGGAAGCGTGCCTCGTTGACCGGCACGTCCTGCTGGAGGATCGCGTCCCCATCGCCGCTCCAGAGGATGTCGTTGGTAAATGAACGCGCCAGCGACCCCGACGTATTGTTGACCAACCCAGGGCTCATTCGATCGCGGTCGGCTCGCTGCAGTAGGGTCTGCCAGGACGGCGACCCGAAACTGGTGTCCGGCCCCAGGCGCTGGATGTCCATCTGACCTACGTTCGCCAGGATCGGGCCGATTCCAGACAGCAGCAGCGCGTCCTCGCCGATACCGCATCGCACCGCGTCCAACCCACGCCTATAGGCCTGGGCCCGCGTCAGCGATGGGTCCTGTCGGCTACCGGTGACACAGGCCGCCGTCAGGAAGTCGATCTTGAACAGGCCCCAGCCCATGTCACGCAGCGTGCGATACAGTTGCACGATGTGGTCCACTACGTCATCGCGGCTGGTATCCAGCCCGTAATAGAAGCGCGGGCCAAAGCGCCCCATGATGAAGCCCGCCTTGACTGGGCGGCCACGAACGTCGCGAACGACCCAGTCTGGGTGCATGTCGAACAATTGACTGCGCGGCGAAACCGCAAACGGCGCAGTCCAGATACCGGGACGATATCCGGCAGCCGCAATGCGTCGGGCCAGCGACTCCAGTCCGCCCGGAAAGCGGTCGTTCGTTTCGAGCCAATCGCCAATGGCCTTCTGGTACCCATCATCCAACTGAAAGCAGTCGATAGGCGCGTCGATGTCTCGCAACATTTCCAGGTTTGCCAGGAGACCGGATTCGGTGACACGGTCATAGAAACCCGAGTACCACGAACACCAGATTCGGGCCGGATTGATGCGCGGCGGGTGCTCTGCGGCCATCGCCCTGGCGTGGTCTTGAAGCAGAACCTCGGTCCCGGACCCCGCACCGAAACGAATAGGATCTATTTCACGAACCCCGCCTGGTGCCAGCGGCACCCCGTCCAACTGGGCCTTCACGGCCAGTCGCCCCGCCCCGCCGTCGATGATGACTTGCCCGAAATTGCGCGCCACACCCGCAAAACCAGCCAGAAGCGACGCCCCGCCGTCAGGGTCCGTCAGCATCGAAAACCACTCACTCTGGAAATCACCGGGGTGTCGCGAGAATCGCGTCCCCTCGTTAAACAGCATCCGGCGCAGTGAACCGGGAAGCCAACCGTACGGTG
>CAZHDQ010000718.1:0-1912 GCA_964531595.1 uncultured Anaeromyxobacteraceae bacterium | reverse complement strand
CCATGGGCGTACAAACGCCGTCGCAGTCCTGCTGGGCGCCCGGACAACGACATTCACCCTGTAAACAAACCTTGCCATCGGGGCATGTGCCGCAGATGTCACCCTGCTGGTCCAGACCGGTGTCTTCGGCCAAGATGTCGTCTTTCACGTCGTCGGACACCAGGACATCTTGGGACACCAGGACATCATCAACGGCGTTGCCACCACTGCTACCGCATCCCGTTGTCGCAAGGCCCGTGATCAGGAACGCCACTGCGATGGCCGCACCAAGCGAATTGGTCCACTTTTTCGTAATCATCAATACCCGCATCATCAAAACCTCCATTCGCACAACCTGAGTATTCAATCAACAACAGGGTCAAGGCACGATCGACCGGCAGCAGCGCACGCCGTTGTAGTCTTCGTTTTCTGACGGTAAGTCGCCGTTACGGAACGACGAGCGCATGCGGTCGGCGGCGCCACTGAAACTGCCACCACGTTCTACCCGCATCAAGCCGCGTGGATCATCCATCCATACGCTGCCATCCGTCGGAGCGCCCTCATACGAATTATGATGGTCGTCCGCTACCCACTCGTACACGTTCCCACTCATGTCCAGCGCACCGTACGGACTTGCGCCAGCAGGCTTCGAACCCACCGCCATCGTCGAATCCGTCCCACAGCCTTCTCCACCATCGTCCATTACCGCGTACTCGCAAGTCGCCGTTTCGTTGCCCCAGGGGTAAATTCGTCCGTCTGTCCCACGGGCGGCCTTCTCCCACTCCGACTCACTGCACAACCGCTTGTCGGCCCAGGCACAAAACTCACCAGCCTGATCCCAGTCGATGCAGTTGACCGGATGCGTTTCCCTTTCGGACTTGTCCCAGTTGCATCGGCCTCCGCTGTCGGGTTCCGTACAACCGCCCGCAGTCACGCACGTTCTGTACAAACCGACCGTAGTCTCGTGACGGTCGATTTCGAAATCCGGTACATACACGAGGTGCTGCGGCATTTCACCTGATTTGCAATCCATGTCCGCAGTCTCATCGCATCCCTGCTGGAACGTTCTCGCGCCCACTGGAACCATGTCTTCGACACAAGCGTTCGCTTCGCACTTCCATCCCAGGGCGCAAACATCACCGCATGCCGAACAATTCTCGTTTGTTCCCAGGTTTACACAGATGCCGTTGCAGTCCTTTTGCGGGTCTGGGCATTCAGTCATGCAGCAGCGCACGCCTAAATCCAAGTTGATTGCCGACAAATCAGCGCCCTGGCGGCTCGAAGAACGTATTTCCGTGCCGGAGTGCCAGGCACTGCCACCGCGAATAGGCCGCTTGGATTCACGAGGGTCGTTTACCCAGGCACTCCCGTTCGTCGGAGCGCCCTCGTAGTCGTCATGCCAATCATCTTGCACCCATTCGTTCACGCTTCCACTCATGTCCATCACGCCGTACGGACTGGCCCCAGCAGGCTTCGACCCCACCGGCAGCCACGACCCCGTCCCACAGCCTGACAGCCCTTCACCTTCTTTCATCACTGCGTACTCGCACGTCGCAGGATCGTCCCCCCAGGGGTAAATTCGTCCGTCTGTCCCACGGGCTGCCTTCTCCCACTCCGATTCGTTGCACAATCGTTTACCGGCCCACTTGCAGTAATCCGCGGCCTGATCCCAACTGAGGCAATTGATTGGATACTGCCGCACGCTGGTGGCCCCCCAAACGCAGCCCTCTCGGTCGAGAGGCGGCCCCTTGCAGTCACCTGCTCCCACGCACAACTCGTACGCCCCTACCGTCACCTCGTAGCGATCGATATTGAACGCCGGCACGTCCACTTCGTGGTACGGCTTCTCGTCTTTCGAGCAATGCGCGTCCGATAACGTGTTGCACCCCTGCATGAACTTCCCAGCCGGCACGGACACCATGTCCCATCCCAT
>CAZHDQ010000717.1:0-1913 GCA_964531595.1 uncultured Anaeromyxobacteraceae bacterium | reverse complement strand
CCCGACAAGATCGTGAGTGGGTGGATGAAGCTTTCATATAGGATGCCCAGCACGATGTAGATGATCAGGATCGCCAGCAACAGCAGCATGCCCAGGCCCGTCATGGACGACTGGAAAGCCTGGGCGGTGCCTTGGAAGCCGGTTGTAAACCCGTCGGGCAGCATCTGGTGCGAGACTTTGTCTACGGCGTCCAGGGACGGCCCCAGAGATGCGCCGGGGCGCAGGTTGAACGATATAGTGACCGCAGGCATTTGACCCAGGTGTGTTACCAGGACCGGCCCCACCGCGCGGCCGATCTTGGCCACCGTGTCCAGGGGAACCAGCGTCCCCGACGCCGACCGCACGTACATTTTGGTCAGGTCCAGCGGCGCGTCGCGGAATTCCGGCTGCAGTTCCAGGATCACCTGGTACTCGTTGGTCGCGGTATAAATCGTGGACACTTGGCGCGTGCCGTAGGCGCTGTACAGCGCGTTTTCGATCTGGCTGGCGGTGACCCCCAGGGACGAGGCCCGCTCGCGATCGATGTCCACCGTGACGTGCGGGTCGGCCAACTGGAGGTCGCTGGTCACGTCCTGCAGGAGGTCCAATTTCCGCAGGGCCGCTTCCAGTTTAGGTGCCTCGCGGTACAGGGCGTTGTTGTCGGGACTTTGCAACGTCAACTGGTAGGCGCTCTTGGTGATCTGCCCGCCGATGCGGATGATGGGCGGGATCTGCAGGTAGGCCTTGATACCCGAAACATTGGCCATCTGGCTTCGCAGAACCTTCAGGATTTCGGCCGCGCTTTCCCGCTGGTCCCGAGGCTTGAGGCTCAGGAACATGAGACCGCCGTTCATCGCGATGTTCGGCCCACCTACGCCCACTGTGCTGATGGCGCCCATGACGCTCGGGTTGTCCCAGGCGATGCGGGACAGTTCCAGTTGCTGGGCCTTCATGGCGTCGAAACTGATGCCCTGGACGGCCTCGGTGGACACCACGATCTGGCCGGTGTCCTCGTCGGGCAGGAAGCCCTTCGGGACCAACATGAACAGCCAACCCGTCACGACCAGGATCACCAGACCCACCAGTAACGTCGCCGGACGGTGAGCCAGCACCTTCTTCAGGGACCATTCGTACCCGTGCAGCATCCCGTCGAAGAACCGTTCGGTGAACGCGAACACGCGGCCATGTCTGGCCTCGGATGACGGTCTCAGGAACCGACCAGCCAGCATGGGCGTCAGCGTCAGCGACACCAAGCCCGACACCAAGATGGCCGCAATGATCGTCACCGCGAACTCGTGCAGCAACCGCCCGACCAGGCCACCCATGAAGAACACCGGCAGGAACACGGCCGCCAGTGATAGTGTCATGGACAGGATCGTAAAGCCGATCTCCCGGGCGCCATCCAGGGCCGCCTGCATGCGCGTCTTGCCCATTTCCATGTGACGGACGACGTTTTCCAGCATGACGATCGCGTCGTCCACGACGAACCCGACCGATAGGGTCAGGGCCATCAGGCTGAAGTTGTCCAGGGAATACCCCAGCACGTAAAGGACACCGAAGGTCCCAACCAGGGACAGGGGCACGGCCAAACTGGGGATCAGCGTCGCTGAAAAGTTCCGCAAGAACAGGAAGATGACCAGTATGACCAGAGCCACCGACAGGACCAGCGTGTACTCTACGTCGCTGACCGACGACCAGACGGACTGGGATCGGTCGTAGATCACGTCCAGGACCATCCCGGCTGGCATCTCGGCATTGAACGTCGGCAGCAGCGCCCGGACCGCATCGGCGACCTTGACGGTGTTTACGCCGGGTTGTCGCTGGACGGCCAGGACGACGCCCCGAGTGCCGTTGTACCAGGTCGCTACGCGGTCTTTTTCGACGCAGTCGATGACCTGACCGATGTCGTGGAGGCGTATCGGCGAACCGTCTCG
>CAZHDQ010000716.1:0-1915 GCA_964531595.1 uncultured Anaeromyxobacteraceae bacterium | reverse complement strand
AACCAGCATCGCCGAATCACTTCCACAGCCATATCCATCTTCTTCCATAACAATGTACTCGCAAGTCGCTGGCTCATTACCCCAGGGATACATCCGACCACCTGTACCTCTAGACGCCTTCTCCCACTCAGACTCGCTGCACAGACGCTTACCGGCCCACTCACAATAATCATGGGACTGCTCCCATGTGATACAGTTCACGGGATGCTGTTCCTTACCGGACACGTTCCAGTTGCAGAGCGATGAGTATGTCGATGGAACCGTACAATCACCGGCCGTAACGCACGCCCCGTACAATCCAACCGTAACCTCGTACTTGTCAATCTCGAACGCCGGTACATTAACCTCGTGATATGGCTTTTCTTCCTCAGAGCACTCCGTTTCAACAGACGCATTACATCCCTGCATGAACGCACCCGCAGATACCGTTACCATGGCGCCACAATCGGTCCCACAACCCGTAAACACACACGTTCCTAACTGACATTCATGGCCCCCCAGGCAGGTGCCGCAAGATTCCCCGCAGACTGGATCCGGACCACACTCGCGACCAGTGCAATCCTGCGTTTCGGGGCACGTCGCAACTTCCAGGGGGATGTCGAATTCGCCAGTAAGATCGGTCGTGTCCGAAGTATCGGCTGCCACGTCCGAAGTATCAGCGGTCGCGTCCGAAGTATCGGCAGCCACGTCCGAAGTATCAGCGGTCGCGTCCGAAGTATCGGCAGCCAAATCGGAAGGACTTTCGTCTCCGATTCCAGTGTCTTGCTCGACATCAAGTGCTAAGGCATCGGGCACAAGCCCGTGATCTGTCGCATCGGTTGTATCGGCGGCAACGTCAGAAGTATCGGCGGCCAAATCTGAAGGGCTTTCGTCACCGCTTCCAGTATCTTTTTGGACGTCAAATGCTAAGCCATCTTGTAAAAGCCCGGTGTCTTCCAACCCTGAATCTAAGTTGGATATGGGGACATCGGGATTAGCGCCAACACCTGATCCACAGGCTAACAGCAGCATTACCAGGAAAGCCGAAAGAAGCATCAGATTCCGTTTCATCCGGAAACCTCGGTTAAAATCACCAATTCGGCCCGAGTGTACAGCAACGCTAACCCTGAAGGAATGGAGTTGGTTGTCTGAGGCGACCCACGGCCACCTCATCAAAGAGCGGCTCGGCCACACGGACAACAGGCAGGGCGCCTTCTCCCTCGGGGTGTTGCTGGTCGGGATCTTCTGGGTTCACCGGCATGACGCAGTCCCTCTTTGCCCCCCGGCTCCGTGAACTGAAAGTGGTACAAGCGGGGTGGTCGCAGCAAACAAGTATCGGTAACTACAAATGAACTCGTGGTGGAGGCGGGGGGAGTCGAACCCCCGTCCAAAAGTTGGCCAGGCCAGGATACTACGTGCGTAGTCTTGCAGTGTTTCTTACCCCGTCGGCCTGCGACACGCCGTCGGGGAGCTTCCCACGTTCATCTTAAGATCGTTGACCACATGGGATGGAGGTCGCCGATCAGCAGTCCTGTGGCTTTTACACCTTCCCGGCTACTGGACGCCTTACCGGGTTAGATGTCCCTTAAGCCGCGAAGGCGTAAGAGAAATTGGTTTCAGTTTTGGCAGTTAAGCCGTTCCTGATTACTAACCGGGACCAGGCCCCGGGCACGCACCGTAGCTCTTTTCAACCTCTGTCGAAACCGGAACGCCCCCGGAAATCAACAAGGAACAAAAAAGCACCGAACTTGGACATTGTACGGTTTCCAGGCCCACATTTCAAGCGGGTGCGCCCGACCTTTTCCTCTGCCTGAAGCCGCGCCCCCGAATCCACAAGCCACCGGCCGCGCCCGCGCACCCCCGAATTTCCGTTGCCTATTTCCACGCGACCGGAAGATCCCGCATGAAACGGATCGACGGATTCCAGGTACGCCGG
>CAZHDQ010000715.1:0-1924 GCA_964531595.1 uncultured Anaeromyxobacteraceae bacterium | reverse complement strand
CCGGCCAGCACCGGGTGCAGGGAATCCAGCGCCTTCCCACGCATCTTCGTGATGATTGGCATCAACTTCTCCAGCATCTTTACAAACGACTCGCCAGCCATGTTCTGCTCGGTCTGTGGCATGAACGAAACGAAGCCCCAGGTGGCCAGCAGCTCGGCCAGGTACTCGTACTGGATGTGCAACGCACCGTTTCCGTGCAGGATGGCCACCAGCGGGAATGCGGCCTCGGATTCGATCGGGGGGCGCCGGATCGAACCGCACTGCGCGGGGTAGTACACACGCGTCATTGATCCATCACGCAGGTCCACGTAGCCGGCAGCATAGGGGCCTGTTATGTCCGGGCGCACGCCGGGAACAAACGTCGCAGGCGGGGTCTGGTCGGTGCAGGCCACGATGCCCGTGGGCGCGAACACGATCGGTTCCGGCAAAAGCAAGATGTTTGAGTTGTCGAACTGGAGCTGCACGTTGCCTGACATCCCCTTCAGGACCGGCACCAGTATTCGGTTTTCGTCGAACAGCAGGCCAGCGCCTTGGATTCTGCCGACATGGACGCTCGGTAGATTTGGGAGCATCCCCGCAAAGAAGCGGCGCCCGTCGATCACCAGCACGTCCCCCAAGGCTATTTCCTTGGGATGAATTCCGTATAGCGCCGGTTCCGTGTCGGTCCAGGTTCCGCGGGGTTGGCATTCGCCCAGCGACATCACGCAGACCTCGTCGGCCAGGCAGTCCGTAAACGATCGGCAGAAGGTCGGGGGCGGTTGCCCAGGATCCTCGACGCCTGGATCGTCGGCGACGTCGGAAGGGCCATCATCCGACGGTCCGGGGTCCGGCAGTGCGTCGTTGCCTTCGGTATCCGCGTTTGCGTCGGTTTCGACGAATTTACCATCGGACACACCTGGATCGTGTACGCCTGGGTCCATCGCGTCCAAGCCGTGGCTTGTGTCAAGCCAGATCACGTCGGGCAAGCGTCCATCGTCGATTCCGTCGTTGCTGTCCTCGCAGCCAGCCAGTGCAACCAAGACGATCGTTACGACCACCAGCATCCAGGAAAATGTCGTATTCGCCATCGTTCGTGGGCCTCCAGGCGTTTGTGTCGCGGCGAGTCTAGCGTTTCCATGTCGTTACGCAAAGCGGAGATGACCCAGAATTCAACTTTTTAGGTAGTCACCACGGTCGACGGAAAGGCTAGCTTCCAAGGGTGGTCTTCACGACGCTTACGAGGTGCCTACAGGTCACTTTCGTGCCGCACTTAGGCCGATTGGCCCGTGGCATCCCAGGATTGGCACCTCCCAACGCCCTTTCCCGGACGTGGAAATTGTGGACTAAGGCCGTCGCATCGCTCCGGGCGTTCTTCCACCACGTTCGTGGACTCTACTCACTGATTTCGTTCATGATTGAATTTTGGTAAACGGCATGGGCCTGCGTGGCATATACTGTGCGCTTGAACTGATGAGGTTTTTGGTATGAATCGCCTGTTTTCCTTTTTCACCATTATCATTTTTACGACAATGGCTGTTGCCTGCAGCGGATCAACCGAGCCGCAGCACGACAACTTGGTGGGTGACACCGTTAATTCAGATGTTGCCGACGACGTGCAGGATGTCGCCACGCTCCCGGACGGCGAAAGCGACGTCGTTGAAGATGTCGTTGAAGACATCCCGTTGGCGGATGGGCTGGAACGGCCCGTTAGGGATCCGGTTGCCGCGGCGCAGGCCTTTAAGTTGTATTACCGTGAACGTGTCGAGCGGTCGGTCGTGGCATTCAACCGTTTTATGCTGTTCGGTGACACTATGTTCGGAATCAACATTAGGAAGGTCGGGGTTGCAAAATCTGGCGATACTTTCGTAGTCGTTCCTGGCCCAAAGGGCAATAACCAGATCGGGACTTCCGTCCGCGCCGGCTGGAACGCTTACAAGGTTTTCAG
>CAZHDQ010000714.1:0-1924 GCA_964531595.1 uncultured Anaeromyxobacteraceae bacterium | reverse complement strand
TCTGGTCCATCTGCGCGCCGCCGGTCACCGCGCCGCGCGATCCGGCATCGACCTTTCCGGTTTTCTGCTGCTTGCGCATCTGCGCGGTGCGAACGTCCCAAAAGGCTTGAACTGCTTGGAAGAACCGGTCATCGAGTGTCACGATTATCTCCGGGTGAGAAACTCAGGGGCCGCGTAGATGTCTGCGGCGACTTCGGTTGCCGCATCGACGTCGCGCAGTGCGAAGGCGCGCCGCAGGCGCGCCGCCTGCTTCGGCGTGACCTGATCGGGCCGGGGAATCCGGATTCGGCGCAGATACTGGGCCTGGAATCGAAGCGTTCCGCCGCGCATGCGGGTTGCGTAGCACTCTACGAAGAACTGGGCGATGCGAGACATCATGAGGCCGCCCAGGACTTCCAAGTCCCAGGTATCGGAGACCACGTAATACAGGTTGTGGTGAGGATACGTGGTCCCGCGGTCCAGCACAGGATGGATGCTGGCCTTGATGTCGGGGAAGTAGAGCTTTGGTCGGCTCGTCAAGGCAGGGTCAACGCGGTCGATGGTTCGATACCAACGCTTGCCTTGTTCCCGGGCGCAGTGGCGGGATGCCAGCCTCTCGACGTGGAGGTCCAGGTATCGTCCAAGGCGGGGATAGGCCTCCAGATCGACTAGGCCGTCCGGGGTCCAGGGGTTCACCAGATAGTGGCCGGACCACCGGAGTTCCCCGGTGCGTAAGTCGTCTGCCAATGCCAAGGGCAGGAGTCGTGATTCCTCGACTAGATCCGCGTCCGTCGTCAGGTAGATCGCATCGCAACCACTGGCAACTCCGATGCCGACTCGGGTGGCGGTTTCTTCCGAACCAACGGGATCGAACCGGGCCTCGAGCCTTCTCAGGATGGCCAGTTCCTTGGGATCGACGAGGGGCCATGGTTCGGTTCCCTGGTACCAGCGCTCGACGCGTGCAGCAGCAAGGCCGGTTGGTAGGGGCGCGTCAGCGCCGCCTGCGATCTGGCGAATCGCGTCTGCCAGCGCAGCAGGCCCCGCTGCTTCGGCCTGTCGGTCAGCGCGTGCGACCACGACATCGCGCTGCGCGGACTTGCGGATGACCGTGATGGCCGGATACGCGCTCACGTCCGACAGGAAGCCATCAGCCTCGTGCATCTGCACGACGACCTCAAGGCCGTAATGGGAACTGACCATTTCTCGCAGGGCAGCGCCGTATTGGTTGAGCATCCACCGGTCGGCGCAGATGAACGAGCACACGCCCTCCGGCCGCAGCTGGCGAAGCGCAGCCTCGAAGAACGCGATGTAGATATCTGCGCGGCCCCTCATGGTGGCGAACGACGAGCGGTAGAAAGACTGCACGTCGCTGGGGAGATCCTCGATCCGAACGTATGGGGGATTTCCGACGATTAAGTCCACCTCATGAAGGGTCGGTGCCTCGTGAAGGAAGTCGCCGACCCGAATCCAGGACTGAACCAAGCGTGCCGCATCGGCGGCGGACACGTTCATGTTCAGGAGCGTGGAGAAGAGTGTGGAACCCGCGAAATCTGCTGTCGGAGCATCGAGTTCGAAGGCCAGGAGGGCGTTCCTGCAGTCGAGGTCAGGCCGGCCCTGGCGACGGCAGGAGGCGATCAGCCTTTCGACCATGGGCACGAGGAACGCACCTTCACCGGCTGCGGGTTCGATTGCGCGTAGGTCGGCGAGATTACGTTCGGCCACGTAGCCGGCGAGATTGAGGATAAGTTCAACGACCCACCGTTTCGTGAAGATAGCACCGCGTTCCTCGATGGAAATCTCGGCACGAAGCGGCGGCAGGAGGCTTGTTTGCAGGCCAAAGTGTCTTCGAGCCGACGCCATTCCGCACGCCTCAACTGCCGGGGGAAGAATACCACGAGGGAGCGACAGGCGGGCCGGACAGCGAGGTTCGTTCTGGCAACCAAGC
>CAZHDQ010000713.1:0-1926 GCA_964531595.1 uncultured Anaeromyxobacteraceae bacterium | reverse complement strand
CCGTTGGGCCGACCAGAGCCCCCAGATCTCGAAGAACGGCGTCATCTCGTGCCACACCCATCCATCCACGCCTGCCTCGCAAACTGCAACGGAGTCCCTACGGCATAGATACCGCTGGCACTCCACAAGGCGAGTTCGTACAATTTTGAAATCCGCATGCGGGTGACGCGATGTCCGTCCAGCGAAACAGGAAGTCCGCACCAACCCTGTCGATTGCACTGGTCTCCCTGGTGACGGCCCTGACGGCGTGCATTCCGTCCGCGGACACCGTCGATCCGTCCACGAATTCGCCAGATGTCCAACCGGTCGATGCAGACGCCGGGGCCTTCCCGGATGCAGTCACTGACGATCCTGGACGTATCGACGTTGCGGAAGACGCACCCGACCCGCATGAATCGAGCGAAGACATTCCCTCGGATGTGCGGGACGCCGCAGACTCCGATATCTTCCAGTGCGATGTCGTGATCGCGATCGACGGCCCTTGCATCCGCCCCTTCCGGTGCACGGACGCCAAACACTACCTCCGCCTGGAAACGCGGTCATGCGGGGATCAGGGTTTCGATCCCCGGTGCTGCATGGGCGCGGGCTGCGCGGAACTGCCAGGAGGCGAGTGCCCCGATGGCACCCTCTGCCTGGAGTCCATGGATGCGCCTTGCGTGCCCATTGATTGCGGTCGTCTTGGCGACCCTTCCTGCCCAGGCACCGACGAGTACTGTGCGCGCCCACCAGCGGAGTGCGGTGCTTCCCTTGGCGGGGTCTGCCTGCCCATCGGCGCCTGCGGATACCACGACGGATGGGCTCTCGAGTATGGCTGGATCTGTGGCTGTGATGGGAATTCGTACCGAACCGACTGCGAGGCACGCACGAACGGTGTCTCCCGTGCCGCAACTCTTCCTTGCTGTGATCCTTCCCGCATGGACTTCACTCAGGACAACCCGGTTGGATACACCGCCTGGATCGCCTGTCTCGCAGTTGATGGCGTCGCGAACCGCAACGACGTTGGGTTGGTCGGCGGCGCAGAATGCACCTGGCTTACCGGCGACGGGCTTGCGATGGGGTGTGCCGAGGGAGAACTCGCCTGCCGTGGTGAACTGATTTTCGAGCCGGGTACTGCTACTCGAATCCATCCGCTGTGGTGGCCTAACGTATGCGGCGTTGCCGGACTTCCGGGCGTGCGTGCCGTCCACGGTATCGGCGACCCTGGAAGCTGCGCGGACATCGACTGCGCGGAGGCCCCTCGGTGCCAAGAACCGTGTTCGGCTCCCTGCGGTTGCTGCCCGTGCGTCCAAGGTGCCTTCCGATGCGCCAGTCAGGACAACGATGTGCCCATCGGCTACGAGGAGTGCCAGTTCGGCTGCTGGCTAGGAGCGTCGACCCCATGCCCTGTCGCGCAATTCTGCCGCTCGGCGGCAGCCGGAGAGGAACCGTGCGAGCCCAGTTGCGATGCGGTCGCGTTCTGGTGGGGAAGCCTGACCCACTCCACCTGCAACGATGACGAAGACTGCATCCTCATGCCGGGCAACTGCAGCGTCGGCCTCGGAAACTGCTGGGAGGTCGTGAACCGCAACGATCTGGAGGCCGGTCACATCGAAGCCTTGAAACAGTCCTGGAGCGCTTTGGACTGCACAGGTCCCGTCTGCGACTGCCCTCCGCCTCCTTCCGGTACCCGGTGCTTCAACAGGCACTGCGAAATCGTGCCTTAGGCTTGGACCATCACAACGAGGTCTCGTCCCTTCGCGAGAAAGGCGCGGCCCAACAAGCGCGTTCACTCGGACGGACGCTCGGGACACGCCGGTTGCATAGAGCCCGCGGCTCGGACGGACAGAATCACGATCGAGTGGCGGCCTATGGCCGCGGGCCGCAACCGACGCGCCCCGACCCGGCCTGGGGGCCGGGCACGCATCCGCCGGTGACGCGCAAGCCGTT
>CAZHDQ010000712.1:0-1928 GCA_964531595.1 uncultured Anaeromyxobacteraceae bacterium | reverse complement strand
AGACGCGTTACCCGCTGGATTCGCGTCGCCAATTCACGCCATTGCGCATGCTTGGGCAGTCCGAGGTGCTGGACGAGGTCGATCGTGGCGGAACCGTGGCGCTGCGGGTCAAACTGAAGAGCACTGGCGAGCAGGCCGTAATGGTCTTTCGAAACGAGGACGGCGCTTGGCGACTGGACCTGCTGGCCACGGACCGCGAAAACCGGGGCGCCGCGGATGGCGAACCGTGACGCTACGGCCGCCTGGGGCAGGAGAGTCTTCTTGAATCCAAATCCTTTAGGCCGCTTGGACGAGTTTGAAGCCCGCGAACAAATCGTCGAGGTATGTCGGCGGATGCACGAACGGGGGCTTATCGCCGGCGGCGAAGGCAACGTCAGCGTCCGCCTGGGTCAGGGCCGTATCCTCATCACACCGTCAGGCATCAACAAGGGCTTCTTGAAGCCGGCCGACCTCGCGTTACTTGACGAGACCGGTCGTGCTAAGCGCCGTGGTCCCCGCGCCTCGTCCGAGTTTCGGTTGCACCTTGCGGCCTACGAGGCTCGCCCGGACTGCGGCGCAGTGCTGCATGCCCACCCGCCTTACGCGATCGCGCTGACCATCGCGGACTTGCCATTGTCCCAGGACCTGATACCGGAATCGGTGGTGTCGCTGGGGCGCGTGCCTACGGCGGCTTACGCCACGCCCTCGACCCCGGCGCTCGCCGAGGGGGTGGGCGATCTGCTGGCCCACCACGATATCGTGATGATGGCACGGCACGGTTCGGTGTGCGTGGGGCCTGACCTCGCTACGGCCTACGACCGCCTGGAGTCGCTGGAACACACCGCTCGTATTACCGTAATAGCCCGGTCGCTGGGCCCCGTCCACCCACTGGACCCTATCGAGGTCGCGCGTTTGCGGGCGTTGGCCGGCGATCCGGATCCAGTCGCGTCCGCTGCGGCATCGGAAGAAGCCCTGGTCCGCGAGATTGCCGCCCGCGTTTTGGCCGCCATATCTTCCCGGTGACGTTGTCCTTGCCCAGTGACGACCACGATTCCGAATCGTTCAGGGCCTCAGTCGCTAGCCGTGGTGATGTGCGTGGCCTAAAGCTAGGGTCAGGACCCCGATCGTCGCCAGTATGACGCCCATGGTCAACCTTTCGTGGTGGGCGAACCAACCGAAGGACAAGCGCCGGAACCCGTGCCAGGTAAGCAGCGCCAACAAGGCCATCAGCCCCAGCGACACGACGCCCGAAAGGACGATCAATACCGTCAGGAAGATCGGGTCACCAATCGGCGCGGCGCCGACGAACACCGGGACCATGGCCTCGCAGGGCGACAGCGCCAGAGTCAGCACCAGTGTCAGGGTCGCGGAGCGGTCCGACATCCCCCCTTGCACCGCGTCGTGGACGTCGTGGTGGTGGGCGGGGCCCCCAAACATGTCCATCAGGATGTAGAGCAGGCCGGCCGCCAGCAAGATCGCGCCAGGCAGGATGTGCGCCCATGACTCCAGCCACTCGGTGACGGCGACGCCGACCAGCAACATCGCCAGTGCCAGGCCGCCGGCGATGGTCAGGTGGGCGATGCCGGCCATCGTCAGGACCCACAGCATCCGGCGGGCGGACCAGCCCTGAGCGCGCCCGATCAGCACGAACGGGGCCCAGTGGTTCGGCAACGCGCCGTGGGCCAGCGATATCAGCAGCGCCGCGGCCGTCAGGCCCAACGCGGAATCCGTCATTGAAGGGACGCTCCGTATTCGGCAAGTACTGAGAACAACTGGGCCCCGGTCGCCAGGGCTGCGATCCCGATCGACTCGTCACGTCGATGCACGTGTAAATTACCCGGCCCGGCGATTACCGCCCTCACGCCCAGCGTCGAAAGAACGGCGGCCTCCGTATACGCTGATTTACCGTGTGCGTCCAGCCGATCACCGACCACCGCATGCAGTCCCGG
>CAZHDQ010000711.1:0-1932 GCA_964531595.1 uncultured Anaeromyxobacteraceae bacterium | reverse complement strand
CCAGTCCCATCGCAGCATCATTTCCCCCGGCCCAGAAACGTCCCCCCATTATCGTTTGAACCGCGCGAATGTTTCACCAGAAAAAATCAACCTTGCCTCGACTCAGCCCAGTGTGGACCGCTCGAGCGTTCGATCACGTATACGTGCGGGTCCGCTTACAGTGTCTCAACCACAAGTAGCGATGGTAAGGGCCAGGAGTTCCTGGGGTTCGAAGATTGAAAGGGTGGCCTTTGCGAAGTCCTTTCTGTTTCTGGTTACGATCGCGTGGCACCCTGCCACCAATGCGGCTTGGTGAAGCACCGCGTCCTCGAAGTCCGGGAATCCAAGTCCAAGCGCCTGGCCCAGGACCTTCTCGTCTACAGAAGCGACCGAAAACATGGCCAAGAGGTCAGAAAGGTGCTTCTTGGCTTTTTTTGGGCCCACGGCTTTGGTGGCTAGATAGTGAATGGTGGTTACGGTAGTCGCGCAGATGGCGCCCTCGATCTCGCGGGTATCAACCAGGTTGAGTAGATGAGTTGCAACGGCGACATGGGGTTCTCTGGCGAGTAGGACGTCGAGAACGACATTGGTGTCGAAAAGGACTTTCACTGGTGTTTATCCTCCAGATGCTTTCGGTAGTCCTCCTCGGAAAACTGCGTGGAGGACAAGGCTCCGAGAAGCGAACGAACTCTTGGGGTGAGGTCCAATCCACTGGTTTCAAGTCCGGCGCTGATGACCGCAAAGTAGTCTTCGACCAGCCTGGACAGGGACTTGCCGGAACGAGCGGAGTAACGTTTGACCCGCCGGATCAGGTCGTCGTCGAGTCTTAGCGTGAGTTTGGTTTGCATGGGCCACCTGACGTACAAGAAGCATTAAGAATGTACGTCACACGATGCCAGGAGTCAAGCCTCGTCGTCCGGGCTTCCATCGATTTCAAGGGTGTAGAAGACGTCTGTGCCACCGATGGCGCCTGATGGCGACGCCGACCCAGTCCCATCGCAGCATCATTTCCCCCGGCCCCGAAATGTCCCCCCATTATCGTTCGAACCGCGCGAACGTTTCACCCGCGAATGGCATTTTTGCCTGGGTCGATCACCAGTCGTGCCGGTTGACCGCGGAACACGCGGGGAATACACGTCACGACGGTTCCAGGCCGCTGGGATCGCCAATTCAAACCAATCTGGACGGCGAGGTCCTGACCGGCGCCTGGATCAACGAATCCGGTTCGGGCACGTTTGAACTGGTCCGGACGATGTAGCGAGCCGGACTCGGCCATACGACAGCTTTTGCCACGACGTTTCTGCACGACACGCTCGGTATGGAACAACCCGCCCTGAGTTTCGATAAGCGAACCGGAGGTCGTCGAGCGATGCCAACGGTGCTTAGGGAAGGTCCGTACCGTTTCTACTTTGTCAGCCACGATCTTGGCGAGCCGCCGCACGTCCATGTGGACCGGGACGACTGTTCATCCCGGGTTATTCATGGAGCGTCGTCGCGAGACCGTCGAGACGGCCCGGCTACAAGGCGCGGGGTGCAGGCGCGACTGAGCCTGTCTGGTGACAGGTGATTGGAGCGTCGGGGTCCCCGCAACGCAGCAGCCGGCGCCAGGATCGGCGGTCGCAGCAGACGCGAGCGTGAATAACCCGGGTTCAGCGAAGTTCTGGCTGGCCCCGGTCGCCCTGGCCCGGAACTGTTTGTTTTCACCCGTCGAGTTGCGTAGAATCGAGGCGTTGGTTCGCATTAACAGCGGCCGGTTTCTGGAGGCATGGCATGGGCATTCTGGCTCCGCACGCCGATGAGCGTGTACACGACGTCCGCGTCACCGACGACCTGTTGATTGTCGTACTGGCGGACGGTCGCTCGATATCGGTGCCGTTGGCGTGGTACCCGCGCCTGTTCGCAGCGACCTCGCTCCAGCGCGCCAACTGGACCCTCGCCGGCGCCGGCTTTGGA
>CAZHDQ010000710.1:0-1933 GCA_964531595.1 uncultured Anaeromyxobacteraceae bacterium | reverse complement strand
ATCCGGAGGGGCGAATTTTTTGCGATTCTCGGGGGGAGCGGTTGTGGCAAGTCGACGCTGCTCCGCTACCTGGTCGGACTGGACGAGCCGCTGGCCGGAACCGTCAGCATTGACGGCGTAGGGGCGCCCACCCTCGAAGTGGGACGGCCGACGTACGGCGTCATGTTCCAGTCCGGCGCGCTGTTCGGTTCGATGACGGTTGGTGAAAACGTCGCGCTCGCGTTGGCCGAGTGGACGCAACTGCCGCCCGCCGCCGTGTCCGCGATCGTGCGCGCCAAGCTGCGGCTGGTTGGCCTTCACGGCGCGGAAAACCAGCAGCCGTCCGAACTTTCGGGGGGCATGACCAAGCGAGCGGCGATTGCGCGGGCGATGGCGCTGGAACCGCCACTGCTCTTCCTGGACGAACCGTCGTCCGGCCTCGATCCAGTCAGTTCCGCCGAGCTCGACGAACTGATCCTGGCGTTGAGCCGTGGGCTCGGCCTGACTGTAGTTATTGTCACCCACGAACTCGCCAGTCTATTCGCGATCGCGGACCGTTGCATCCTGCTGGACCGGACGACCAAGAGCATCCTGGCCAGCGGCGACCCGCGCAAGCTGCGCGATGAAAGCGACATCCCCGAGGTTAGCAATTTCTTAAACAGGACCACCACCGATCGGGACAGCCCCGGCCGGTCCCAGGAGGATGCGTGATGGCTGCGCCCCAAAATCATTGGAAACTTGGCATCTTCGTCGTCGCGGGCGCCATATTGCTGCTTGCGACCGTCGCCGTCCTCGGCGCCCTAAGCATGTACAAGGAGGTGGGGCTGTACGTGTCCTACTTCGATGAATCGGTACAGGGCCTCGACGTGGGATCGCCCATCAAGTTCCGAGGCGTGACTATCGGTACCGTGGGTCGGATCGAGGTGGCATCCGACCATCGCCACGTCGAGGTCGAAAGCGAGTTGGGCGTCAAGGAACTGACGCGGCTGGGCCTCGACATCGCGCCTTCACCGAAAAGACTATTGCACCTGGAACCCCGCAAACTGGAAATGGCCCCCGACCTCCGCCTCCAGTTGGCGTCCTCGGGACTGACCGGGGTGAAGTTCCTCCAACTCGACTTCTTCGACGTCACCGCCTATCCGCCACCGGTCTTACCGTTCGCGGTCCCGGAAAACTACATCCCCACGGCCCCATCAATGATGAAGAACCTCGAAGATTCGATCACCCGTATGGCCAATACCCTGCCGGAGATCACCGACAAGGCTTCGGCGATCCTGTCGCAAATCAACATCATCGTAGCCGAGGTCAGCGATCTGCAGGTCCCCGCTCAGATCGCCACGGCGCTAGAGGCCGCAAACGATCTCATCGCTACGGCGCAAAAGCGCCTGGGCCAGGTAGACACCCAGGGGATTTCTGACGAGGCCAAGCGGACTATGGCCTCACTGACCGCAGCGGTGGACCGTGTCGACGGCCTCCTTGCCCGGCTCGAACGCGAGGACGGCCTGCTGGCTCGCGTCGAACACATCGGGTCGTCGGTCGGCGACCTCCTGCGCGGTGCCCGGGGGGCCGGCGGCCAGGTCGTGGACACGCTTGGGTCGCTGCAGTCGGTAGCCCGCTCGATCCGCAAACTCACCGAGGCGCTGGAACAAGACCCCGACATGTTGGTCAAGGGCCGCGCGCCGGAGAAGAAACGATGAAAACTACAACGCGAACATTAGCACTCCTGCTCTGTTTCCTGACAACGTGTTCCACCTCCGGATGCGGTGCCCTGTCCAGCAAGGGCGAACAGGGTGCCGCTCGCTACTTCAGCCTGGATCGGACGCCTGACTCAACCGTTACAACGACCAGGGCTGCCCCCGTGGCACCACGCGACAGCGCGGAACTTCGCCTGGGCCGCATCACCGGCGGGATCCATCTCGAAGAACGCATGGTCTACCGCATCGCCTCTCAGGAG
>CAZHDQ010000709.1:0-1949 GCA_964531595.1 uncultured Anaeromyxobacteraceae bacterium | reverse complement strand
CCCTGCGCTTCCATAAGAAAATTTATCCAAAGGCGGCGGTCGAGGCGGCGGTTGAGGCATTCTCCGATATCGCTGAGGCCCGGTTGACCGTCCAGGGGAACTATTCCGTGATCGAACTCGAGCCGCAGGCCGCGGACGACGCAGCCGAACTGGCCGGAGAGTTCCGCAATTTCGCGCTGGGCACGGCCATCGCGCTGCGAGGCGAATAATGACTGTGAAGAAACCGGCCGCCAGGGCCGCGAAGCCAATGTTGAACCTGCCGCGTTTTCGCAAGGTCGGCCCGCGCTACGTCGTCACGAACGACCACGGGGCCTACGCATTTTTGGACGACGACCAATTGCAGGCGCTGGTCTCCGGCCGGGTCAAGCCTGGCACCCCACTGTTCAACGAAATGACCGACAAGGGCTTCCTGCTGGGTGAACGGGACGTGGACGCCGTTGTCCGGGACTACGACCGCAAGGTTTCGTTCCTGTACCGTGGGCCGGTGCTGCACATCATGGTCGTTACGCTGCGGTGCAATCAAGTCTGCAGTTACTGCCATGCCAGCCGCGCAAGCATGAAGGAAACCGAGACCGACATGTCGATTCCCACGGCCGAGAAGGTCGTCGACATGGCGATGCGAGCCCCGTCCGACACGATCACCATCGAGTTCCAGGGCGGCGAGCCACTGGCGAACTGGGACACCGTAAAGCACGTCGTCGAGTACGGTTCTGGGAAGGCGAAGGAACTGGGCAAACGAGTGATGTTCAGCCTGGTGTCCAACCTGTCGCTGATGGACGAAGAGAAGCTGGCGTATCTGATCGAGCACCGCGTCCAGATCTCGACTTCGCTTGACGGGCCGCAGGATCTGCACGACAAGAATCGCCGTCTGTCAGGCGCGTCCGCGTACGAGCAGACGGTCAAGTGGATGGCGCGGATCAACCAAGCCTACGTCGACGCTGGCCTGGATACCAAGCTCTACCACGTCGAGGCGCTGGCGACGATCACCCGCGAACATCTGGGACGTGCGAAGGATCTGGTCGACGAGTACGTAAAGCAGGGGTGTCGCGCGGTCTTCTTGCGCCCGCTGAACCCGTTCGGCTTCGCCAAGAGCACCGAGGCCATGACCGGCTACATGGGCGACGACTTCCTGAAGTTCTACAACGAGGCACTGGACCACATCCTGGAACTGAACCGGCAGGGCGTCGAGATCCTGGAACGGCTTGCGGCGATCTTTTTGACGAAGATTTTGACGCCGGACGACCCGAATTATCTGGATATCCGTTCGCCTTGCGGCGCCGGCATCGGCCAGATCGCCTACAACTACGACGGGTCCATCTTCACCTGCGACGAGGGCCGCATGGTGTTCCAGATGGGCGACGAGATCTTCAAGATCGGGACGGTCGACACGATGTCGCTGCGCGACGTTGTCACGCATGACACGGTTAAGTCGATGGCCATGGCCTCGACGCTGGACTCGATCCCAGGCTGTTCGACGTGCGCCTACAAGCCGTACTGCGGGACGTGCCCGGTGTACAACTACACCGAACAGGGCAACATCTTCCCGCAGAACGCGACCAACCAGCGTTGCGTGATCTACATGGGCGTCCAGGATCGGCTGTTCGGTCACCTTATGGGCGACGACGACGAAATCAAGGACATCTTCCGCCGCTGGGTCGAGGTAAAGGACCGCCCCGAGTACATGCACGACGGGCGCCGGATGCAAACCGAGTTCTGACCGGGCCACCCGGTCCGCCAAAGGGGGTGGGTCGCATGCCAGGCTCCCCGCCGTCGCGCGCCGTACTCAAGCTAACCTACCAATGCAATTCCCGATGCCGTTTTTGTCGCGTCGAGGCGTGGCGGGACTCCGTGCCCGACGCGCCCCGGGCGGAAATCGCCCGCAAGATGGCGGCGGCACGGGAGCGCGGTATTGGGATGATCCTGTTTTCGGGCGGCGAACCAACGCTGCG
>CAZHDQ010000708.1:0-1950 GCA_964531595.1 uncultured Anaeromyxobacteraceae bacterium | reverse complement strand
AGGCTCCGGAGGGACGCATTCGCTTCGAGGTGGGAATCCAAACAATCAACACCACCGTGGCGCGCGCTTGCGGCCGCAACTCTAACTGGCCCAAGGCGAAGGCAATCCTGAATACCCTGCGCGAACGCACCCGCATCTGCGTCCATGCCGACCTCCTGGCGGGGCTGCCGGGCGAAAAATTCAATTCCGTTTTGCACTCCTTGGATGAACTTGCTTCCACCCTGCCGGCAGAGATTCAACTGGGTATGCTAAAGATCTTGCCGGATACGCCCATGCGCGAAATTGCCCGAAGGCGAGGCTACAATTGGATGGAGCAGCCCCCCTGGCAGGTGCTGGCCACCGACGCGCTCAACTTTACCGAAATGGTCAGGCTGCAGGAACTGGCGAAAACCATCAATCTTTATTGGAATAAGGGCGAGTTTACCCTGGCCTGGCAGCAAATGCTGACTGAAGGGCACAAGGCCTCCAAGCTCCTGCTGCGTCTGCTGCAAATGCACCATCGGCGGGACTTGCCCCTGCATAGCGTATCCAAAAATACACGCGCAGAAATTTTCTCGGCGCTATAAGAGCATTGGGGCAATTATCCCAGCAACACCAGCAGAATAGCATATGACGTTCGACACGGCTGCCCCGGATGATGAATGGGGTTACCGGCGAACCTTGACCAAAACCTGAGGGACGCTCACACTCCGATTGTCGTTCCAAACCCTGGAGGTTGTCTTGAACCGCTTGCAGTTGCGTGCCTGCCATTTGGCCCTGGCGCTGCTGGTTCCGCTGACAGTATTATATTGAGGTGATCGTTCAGAACCTCCCCATCGAGATGTCCGTCTGGTACCACCCGGCCTTCGGGGTGGTGAAGGTCCAAATCCCGATGTTCGAGGTCGGCATGGACATCGACGGCGAGCACGACTGCGGGGATCCACTGGCGGACGGGTTCAATGCCATCCAGAAGGTCGGCGTGGTGGAAGCGGGTGGCGAACGCTTCAGCCTGAACGTCTATGACTGCGCCGGGGACTTCGCCGCCGACAAGAACACCCATGCCAAAATGCTCCTGGAACTTCGGTTCGCCGACGAGGACTTGGCAAAGAGCACAACACCCCCACCGGTGGTGGAGGAGTTCGGCACGGTCTTCGGGTATTTCCCAGAGACGCTCGTGCAGTCCCCGGTGTCCATCTTCCACCCCGAGGAGAACGGGCACGGATTCGTGTACTGGTATGCCTTGGTGGACCAAGCGGCGAAGAACGCAGCCGGGGACAACGGGATCAGCTATCGGATCGAGGTGCGCCCGACGGACTACCAGGTATCGGCCGTGCGGGCCACCGCGCGAATCGTCTACAAGACCTGGATACCGTGAAGGTTCCCATCCCGCCCGAGTGGGGGGGGGGGGCGTCAGGCTAAAGCCTTGCCACGCTAAAATCTAGCGTCAGGTGTCAGGCGTCCGGTTCCTCGCACATGATGGCACTGCCGACAGCGCCCATCGACCAGTCCGTCGGGGCGTCGTTTTCGAACAGGACGTTGAGCACCATATTGATCCAGTCCGGGAAGAAGTAGCTCGCCGTGCCGTAGTCGTCAGGGGGCAGGCACTGCAGGTGATCCGAATTCCACGTCGCGGGATCGCAGTCCTCTGGGAAGAACAGCACGTCCTTGTCGATGTAGTCGATCAACGCGCCAACCAGCGGTGTGAAGTCTTCTTCGCTGAATTCGCCCATCGCGGCGACCATCGCAGGCACCTTGGCCGCCAGATCAGGGTCCAGATTGTCGCCCACGAGCGATTCGTGGACAACGGGATAAACCCAGTCGCCAGGCGCCAGTTTCAGAGTGGTCGACACCGTGAAGTCGCCGGAATCCGCGAATACCTCGAAGGCCACCAGCCCCAGTTCCGCCTTCGGGAGGTCGGCTTCATCGACCCGAGATCCGCGGACCAGGCGCACGCGGGCACCATTGGCACGA
>CAZHDQ010000707.1:0-1952 GCA_964531595.1 uncultured Anaeromyxobacteraceae bacterium | reverse complement strand
CGAACCTGATCGAGGCGATCAAGGACCGCGTCGCTGCGGCGATCTGCACCGATGTCACCGACGAGCAGGCTTTGAAGCAGTCAGGTCTGGCAAACACTGACGTCTGCGTCGTCGCCATCGGAGAGAACATCGAATCATCGATCCTCGTAACCGCGCTGCTGAAGAAGCTCGGCGCCAAGCACATCATCGCCCGGGCCCACTCCGAAATCCACGCCCAGGTGTTGCGAACCGTCGGCGCGGTGCGAACGATCGACCCCGAAGACGAAATGGGTATCCGCGTCGCCGAGGAGATCTTTGCCCCCGACGTGCATGCCCGAATCCGGCTGTCCACGGGCCAGGAGGTTATCGAGATCGTCGCCCATGCCAATTTTGTGGGCCGAACGGTCCAGGAACTCGACTTCCGGCGCAAGTACCGCCTAAACATAATCGCGATCAAGCGGCCTAAGCCGGCTGTGGACCCAGCCCAGGCCGACGCCCAGGAATTCGAGGTGATCCGCCTGCCGCAGCCCGAGGACACACTGGCGTCCGGCGATGTACTTGTGCTGATCGGAGACGCCGCTATGGTACAGGCGTTTCTGGAACTCTAGCTTTGCCCCAGGGTGAATTGGGGGATGTTCCCGCCCTTTCCCGCATTGGCCATTCGTGCTATCGATCCGCCCGGGAGGTGACCGATGAAATCTAAACAGGTAATGGAAGGCATCCGATGGTTGGGGGCGATCGACTGGGATCGGCGCCTGTTCGACAGCCTGATTCCGACGCCCGATGGGACGTCTTACAACGCGTGGCTGGTCGAGGGTACCGAGCGCGTCGCCCTGATGGACACTGTCGACCCGTCCTCCGGTGACAAACTGATGGCTCAACTGGCCGACGTGCCGCGCATCGATTATCTGATTGCCCACCATGCCGAACAAGACCATTCCGGCATGATACCGGCGGTCCTGGAACGCTACCCCGACGCGAAACTGGTCGCGACGCCACGCTGTTTGACCATGCTGGCGGATATGATGGACCTGCCGGAGGGGCGGTCGATTCCGGTCAAGGACGGTGACACGCTCGACCTGGGTGGCCGAACGCTGAAGTTCATGCACATGCCCTGGGTCCACTGGCCCGAGACCATGGTGACTTGGCTACCCGAGGATCGAATCCTGTTCACCTGTGACCTGTTCGGTAGCCACATGGCTACCCCGGACCTGTTCGCCACCCCCGACGCCATCCACGAACCCGCGAAGCGCTACTACGCGGAAATCATGATGCCGTTTCGGTCACTGATCGCGAAGCACTTGGACCGCATCACGCCGCTGGAGCCCGCGTTGATATGCCCTTCCCACGGCCCGGCCCACCGCGATACGATGTTCATCTTGTCCGCTTATCGAGAATGGGTCGCGGGGCCGCCGGCAAACAGCGTGGTTATCCCGTACGTGTCGATGCATGGTTCGACCGCGATGCTGGTCGAGCGCCTGGTGGAATCGCTGGCCGCCCACGGCATCCCGGCACAGCCGTTCAACCTGACCGTCACTGATCTGGGCAAGCTGGCCGTGGCTCTGGTGGACGCCGCCACCGTCGTTTTCGCGTCCCCGGCGTTCATGGGTGGTGCCCACCCGCTGGTCGTATCGGTGGCGTACCTGGCCGACTGCCTGAAACCGAAGGCGCTGCACGCCGGGTTCATGTCGTCGTCATCCTGGGGCGGCAAGATCGCCGACTCGCTGGGCGCCCTGATGCCCCACCTCAAGGTCGAGGTCCTGGACCCCGTCACCGTCAAGGGCCGCCCGAGCGAGGCCGACCTGACATCGGTTGACGCCTTGGCCGACGTCATCGCCGCAAAACACCTGGGCGCGGGCTTGTAACTGGCAAGCCGGAGGATTTCCCCACCCCACACCCTGATCCCCCATCAAATTTCGTTACGCGCAGGAATCATTAAGGAGAGCGTTCAGTCTCGATCACCAACTTGGTGA
>CAZHDQ010000706.1:0-1952 GCA_964531595.1 uncultured Anaeromyxobacteraceae bacterium | reverse complement strand
GCGGGTAGTCGATGATGATCTGCGGCCGGCATTCGGGCACGGCCTTGTGGCCGCAACCGGGTTCGTCGCCCGAGGGAATACAGAAATCCGCTGTACAGGGGTCGTCGTCGTCGCACCCCTCGATCACTGGCTGTCCAATGCATACGCCAGCCGTGCAGGTGTCGTTGCGAGTGCAAACGTTGTCGTCGTCGCACCTTTCGCTGTTCGGGCTGTGCTGGCAGCCCACCATCGGCAGGCAGAAGTCGTCGGTGCAGACGTTGTCGTCATCGCAGTCCAGTTCCGTCGGCCCAGGCATACAATCGCCCAGGACGCACACGTCGTTCTGGAAGCACGGTTCCAGGTCATCGCACGGCGCGCTGTTGAAGTGCGCCACGCAACCGACGCCGGGCTCGCAGACATTGTCGGTGCAGGGATTGCCATCGTCGCACAGCAGCGACGTGTCGCCCGGCTTACACTCGGTCCGGTAGCAAACATCGCCGATGGTGCAGGGGTCACCGTCGTCGCAATCAGCGACGTTCGCGATGTGCAGGCAGCCACCCTCGACCGTGGGCGAACACACGTCGTCCGTGCAGGGGTTGTCGTCATTACACGCCAGGCGCGTGGTCCCAGGCCGACATTCGCCGCCGCCGCAAGTGTCGCCAACGGTGCAGATGTTGCCGTCGTCGCAAGCCAGGGCATTGTTCGAGTAGACACACCCAAAGCGCGGGTCGCATTGGTCGTCCGTACACGGATTGTTATCGTCGCAGACAACCGTCTGGCCAACGCATTCGCCTTCGACGCAAACGTCGTCCACCGTGCATAGGCTATTGTCGTTGCATGGGCCTTCCAGGGGTTCGTACACGCAAAAACCGTCGACGCACATGTCTGAAGTGCAGGAATTGTTGTCGTTGCAGGTCATGAACGTCCCGATGCAGTCGCCTCCGCTGCAGCGGTCATCCGACGTGCAGGCGAAGCCATCGTCGCAGGCCAGAGTGTCGTCCGGCACCAGGCGATCCTGGTACACCGCAGAGATGCAGGCCCAGCAGGGGCGCAGTGGGTCGATGCCGCCGTCCTCGATGCACACGCCGTCGACCAGGCACCAGCCAGGCTTCGGGTCGTGCCGGCAATCCTCCTCGAGCGGTCCGTCGCATTCGTCGAACGAACACTCGATCCCGTCGGCGCAGAACTCGGACCAGGTCCCGAAGCACTCGCCGTCTGCGTCGCAGGTATCGTCGAACGTGCATGGATCGAAGTCATCGCATGGTTCGGAGGGAACGCACGGCTCCAGCGGGCGGCCCGGGTCGAACCCCGCACCAGGGTCCCGGAGCGATCCCTGGTCCTGCCCATTAGTGTCCAGGACCACATCGGTTTCGGTCCCCGGATCCAGCGCCTCGCCGTCGACCCGCACGTCGACAACGGCATCGGGCCGCCAGCCGTCAACCTGTACCGTGTCCTTGCCGCCGATCACATCCCCCGACGGCACGTCGCCTCCGCCACACGCCAACCCGAACATGATCACGAACGCCAAAGCGATGGCACGCAATTTCACGGCAACCTCCGTCGGCGGCGGCGAACTGGGAACGACAAGCCGTTGACCCCAGGTCGAAGCATCCATATTCACGCAGTGCGACACCGGACCAATTCTAGGGAAAGACGTGCCGTTCCACAACCGCAACCGACCGCACGCCCAACTGCCAAGGCAACTAATCGAAAAGTGTACGTGGGCCGGCCAACGCTTCGCTTGTCAGCAACAATGAAAATGACCTAGAATCCGACCGATGAAACATCGACGCCCCAACCTGCCCACACTGATTACGATCGCTAGGCTGATTCTCAGCCCGTTCGTTGTTTTGCTGTTTTACTTGGCAACCAGCCAGACGGGGTACGGCACCCCCCTGGATGAAACGATCCGCTTGCTCCAACCGGGATACATGCTTTCAGCGTTCTTGATCCTGCTGCTGCAAGAGGCCAGC
>CAZHDQ010000705.1:0-1956 GCA_964531595.1 uncultured Anaeromyxobacteraceae bacterium | reverse complement strand
CGTTGAGGACGGTCCACACCGCCTTCTCCGCTGGTACCCAGGCGAATTCCAGATAATCCACGAGGGGTACTGCAACTGGAATAGGCCCATCGGAATCGGCTTCCCTAGACAGGCTACCAGAGAGTGGCCATATTTGCAGGAACCAACCCTCGTATTAGTGGCTTTGCTCCTTCAGCCGTCTCAGAGCCGCCGCGATTTCGAGCTACCGTCCACGCGTCGGCAGGGCCACCTCGTAAATGTAGGCAGGGTCATTGTCGCGCTTGAAGCGAACGTGATCTGCGAGTTGGCTCGGGGCATCGCCTGCCGCGTGACAGTGATCCTGTCGTCAAGGCTCCGTGAGCCTACAAGGACACTGGCTGTCCGTGGACCAAGCTCTCGACGCGCTTTACGCCGACGACATCGCGCAGGTGCTCGGCCAGTGATGTCTGCGCGTCCGGTTCGCCGTGTACCAGGAAGACCCCCCGCAGCCGGCCCAGGTCCATCCGGCCCACCCATTCTCCGATCTCGTTGCGGTCGGCGTGCGCCGAGAAGGCGTTCAGGATCTTGACGCGTGCTCGCAGTTCGTAGGGCTCGCCGAAGATCCGGACCTCGGCCTTGCGGTCGGCCAGCGCTCGTCCCAACGTATGTGCGGCCATGTACCCGACGACCAGCACCGTGTTGCGGTGGTCACCAATGCCGTGTACCAAGTGGTGCAGGATGCGTCCAGCCTCGCACATGCCAGACGTGGCGATGATGACACACGGCATGAGCACTTGGTTCAGGCTCTTGGAGTCTTCGCTGGACTCCACGTACTTCAATCCAGCGAACGAAAAAGGATTTTCGTCGTTTTCCAGGAAGCGCGCGATGGTCTGGCGGTCGTAGCACTCGGTGTGCCTGGCGAAGATCGCTGTCGCCTTTGTCGCCATCGGGCTGTCGACGAATACCGGGAGCGGTGGGATCCGGCCCGATTCGCGCAACTGATGAAGGTGCCATATCAATTCTTGGGTTCGGCCCACCGCGAACGCCGGGATCAGCACCCGCCCACCTTTGGCTGCGGTTTCCCGTACGACCTGGGCCAGTTCGTCCTGAGCGATGCCGATGTCGTCATGAAGCCGTGCGCCGTAGGTCGATTCGCAAACCAACCAGTCCGCGTCCTTGACGACCTCGGGATCGCGCAGGATCGGCGTGTTCTTCCGCCCCAGGTCGCCCGTTGCGACGATGGTTACCTTCCGGCCTTCGTCCTCGCAGTCCAGTCGTACGATAGCCGACCCCAGGATGTGACCGGCATCGAAGAAGGTCGCAGTCACGCCTGGTGCCACCTGAACTGGTTCGTGGTACGCAACTGCCCGAAACTGACTGGACGCCTGCGCCGCATCCTCTGCATCGAACAGCGGTGGGATAGCCTCGCGCCTGTCGTTCGGGCGCTTCGCGATCTGGCGAGCCAGGTATCGGGCGTCGGCGACCTGGATCTTCGCCGCGTCAGCCATGACCAGTTCAGCCACGTCCGCAGTTGCCGACGTCGCCCAGATCGTGCCAGCAAAACCGCGCTTCACCAGCAGTGGGTATGTCCCGCAGTGATCCAGGTGCCCGTGGGTATTGATGCAAGCTGTCAGCGACGTGGGGTCGATTTCCAGGCCCTCGTTCTTGGTGCGGGTCTCGCGTCGCCGCCCCTGGAACATGCCGCAGTCTATAAGTATTCGCGCCTTGCCAACCTCAAGCAGATGCTTGCTGCCTGTGACTTCCTGCGCCGCGCCAAACGATGTCAGCCGGATCATAGCGGTACCTCCTTGCAATTCGTACGTGGGGCATTCCGGCTATACGCACGCAGCGGGCGATCCGGCGGTGGCCACCCGTGTTCCCTGCGGAACTGGGTCTTTCTGGCGTTCATTTGTTCGGTTCGTGAGACCAGTTCCGTCGGTGGTCGCTGACCTGGTTTGCAGTACTGGTAGGTGTCCATGGCCAAGTCCAACCGTTCGT
>CAZHDQ010000704.1:0-1957 GCA_964531595.1 uncultured Anaeromyxobacteraceae bacterium | reverse complement strand
GTTCGGTCTGGAGCCGGTCGAGGACAGGGTTGACACGAACCTCGCCCTGCAGTTCCGGCGACGCCACAAGAACGAAGTTGCCAGGTCCATCCCGATTGCGTTCGTCGAAGGCCTCCTTGCTAATACCGAAGACCTCGTGAAAGACCTCGTAGGGCATGCGAACCAGCCGAGCCGAAAGATCAACGCGCTTGGCCGTGAGTCGGGCGAAGTCCGGGTGGGCGAGCACCGGCAGGTGGTAGTACTGGGTCTTCAACTTCTCGACGTCGAGTTCCTCTGGTGCCATGCGATACGGGAAGGTTCGGAAGACCGGTCTGAAGGCGTAGAAGAGCCGCCATTCGTTGGAGAACGCTGGATGACTGTGGCAGGGTGTGAGAGCGCGTTGGCGATCGACTTCTGCCTTGAAGCCGCCCCCTTCCTGGGGAACAGAATCGCGGATCGTCGAGACCGGGTAGAACGGAGCGACGGCACGCGGCAGGAATCCGAATGAGTAACTCGACAGGAGGACCGGCACCGTCACGATCAGGCCCTCGTCGATCTCGTGCCCGGGACTGGCGACCCGTTCGACATCAGGAAGGTCCTCAAGTACGACTCGCTTCCCTGCGACTGTCTGCCAGTGCGGGAGCCCCTTGCTGTAGACCCACTTCGCGCAGTACTCCAGAAGCCCCCGGGTGATGGCGCCGGTGATGATTGACGCGAAGTCCATTTCTTTCCCCGCCTAGCGACGCAGGTCACGGCCTCCAGTAAGCATATTCTAGCTCGGATGTAAACTGCTGTAGTCGGTCTTTCGTCAAATGGAGAAGGGCACTGTCTCGCCTGAACTTGTGCCGTGGCACTTCCTCAGCCCCCCGCCAGCACCCGCAGCACCGGCACGGTCGCGGCGGCCCCGACGTAGTGGGCAGCGGCGGTCTTGCCGTGGTCCGCATGGCCTAGAACTGGGAAGAGTTTCAATGGCCGTTGCCACTCGCCCCCTTCCTCCTGCCTGCGAAACGTTACCCGACCCCCTCTGACGCAATCCTAATTGGCCTTCGGGCCCTTGGCCCGGAAACATGAAGTTCCGGTCCACCCCCCTGACGAACGATTCCACGCGGTCAACAAGGTACATTCTGGCAGGGGGATTTCGGCCCAGAATTACTCGGTCCTGTCGAGGGCTCGACGGAGGGTGGACCGGGGAACCCGGAGGGCCATCGCCACTTGCCGCTGGGTCTTCCCGTCGGACAGCATCTCCAGAGCACGGGCAACATCGATTTCACGTTCAGGTCGACCGAGTTTGATGCCCTTCCGCCGAGCGCGGTCGAGACCTGCCTGGACCCGCTCCCGGATGATGCTCTTCTCCAGTTCTGCGACGGCAGCCAGGATGATCACGGTTGCCCGACCGATCGGGGTAGTGGTGTCGAACGCCTCCCTGACGGAGGAAAATCCCACCCCGAGGCTCGTGAGGGTGTCCAGTGCCAGCAGGAGGTCCTTCGCCGACCTAGCAAACCTGTCGAACCGCCAGACCAGGACGGTATCGAACTTCCCCTGGTGGGCGTCCTCCAGGAGCCTTCGGCGACCAGGCCCCTCCTTCGAGCCGGTGATCGTGTCCGTGTACTCGGACACAACCTCCCATCCTCGTAGAAGGGCGATGCGACGAAGTTCGTCGACCTGCATGTCCGTGCATTGGTCGTTGGTCGATACGCGGGCGTAAAGACCGGCCCTGGTGGTGCCCTTCTTCGTGTTGGTGACCTTCATGGTGACCACAACCTCAGCAGTACCCCACAGCATCTACTCGTAAGAACGCGGCACTCAAGCAGCCGGATGTACGAATCCGGTCCGGGCCCAGAAACCGTTCAGTAAACTTCCGAACCGTTCGGGGAGTCCCAAGATCCGGGGACTCAAACCGACATCGAAAAAGGAACGCTGAATCTGGAAAGGCCTGTCAGGCGGCACTATCAAGGGTTGCCGCCGGGGGGGCGCCCTC
>CAZHDQ010000703.1:0-1960 GCA_964531595.1 uncultured Anaeromyxobacteraceae bacterium | reverse complement strand
GCAGATCGCTTCGGTGGGGCAAGCTCCGCAGGAACCCCCGCAACCGTCGTCACCGCATTTGCGTCCAGTGCAGTCTGGCTTGCAGGGGCAGCCACCGTCGCACTGGAGCGTGCAGATGCGTCCGCACACATCGTCCCAACCCACCTTGCAGCACCAGTCGTCGATGGCGCAGACGCACGTTTCACAGGCACAGCCACCGCAGCCTTTGCCGCCGTCCGGGTCCGCTGCGCAACCTACGGGCACGCATATGCCGTCCAGACAGCCCCCGCCGTCGGGACAGGTGCCGCAGGAGCCGCTGCAACCATCGTCGCCGCACGAGCGGCCTTCGCACTGGGGGGTGCAGGGGTCGGCCGCGGGGAGAGCGAGTGCCGGCACTGTCGCCAGACCGGTGATAAGCGTTGTGGCGGCCATCGTGTAGAAGAAATGACCGAATTCGGCGGACGTCATGGATTGAACCTCCAGTGTTCGGGTCGCCTTCCCCTGCGAATGGGGGGGGCAGCTAGATCTTGATCGTCATTCGGGGACGGCCGAGTGTCAATAAATCGGTTAAAGAGGCGAATCCTTGGCAAGGCGGGGATTTTTCGCGTGGTTGTCCGCATCACGCGGTGACGACCACCAGTGCCACGGCCTGGGCGGCGACACCTTCCGAACGGCCGACGAAACCCATCCCTTCCGCGTGGCGCGGCTTGAGCGAAACCCGGGAGGCGTCGATTCCCAACGCCGCGGCGGTCGCCTCGATCATCTTGGGCAGGTGGGGCGCCAGTGCCGGTGTTTCGCAGACGATCGAGCAATCGACGTTGACGATTGCCGCGCCGCGCCACGCCAGGCCCGCAGCCGCCCGTTTCAAGACGTTTTCTCCCGATATGCCGCGGATTGTTGGGTCGGTTGCGGGCAGGAACGTGCCCAAATCCCCCAACCCGGCTGCGGACAGTAGCGCGTCTGCGATGGCGTGGGCCGCGGCGTCACCGTCTGAATGGCCGGCTAGGTGGTGGTCGTGGTCGATTCGGGTGCAGCCTAGCCACAGTGGGCCGCCCAAGACGAATGGGTGGATGTCGATGCCCAGTCCGATGCGAAACGGCGAATTCGGCGTGTCCATGTAAACTCCTGGTACGCAGGGTGTCCTTGCGGACGTTCATAGTGTAGAACGAACTGGACCGGGAGGGGGCGCCCTGATACCTTCGGCGGGCACTTCGACCCGGAGCCGACTGCCGGTGGCCCTCGCATGACGCGAATGATCGAACCCCTAGAATTCTTTGGTCCCAACGGCCGAATCGCGCGCGCGATGCCGGACTACGAGGTCCGGCCCGAACAGGAACGCATGATGGCCGCGGTCCAGACCGCGATCGCTGCAGCCGACGTGTGCTTGGTCGAGGCGGGCACTGGGGTCGGCAAGACACTGGCGTACCTGGTTCCGGCCGTGACATCTGGGCGCCAGACCGTGGTCGCGACCGGCACGCGCGCTTTGATGGATCAGGTGCATGGCAAGGACGTGCCGTTTTTGGCCGAAGTGCTTGAATCGCCGTTTTCGTCCGCGGTGCTGAAGGGGCGCGGCAACTACCTGTGCATCCGGCGGCTGCGCGAGGCCCGCGACCAGTTGGTCATGTTCGACGCGGGGGACCGGGACGTGCTGGGGCGCGTGCGGCTGTGGTCTCGCCGGACCGACATTGGGGACGTGTCGGAACTGACGGATCTACCCGAGGGCGCGACAGTGCTGCGCCGCCTGACCGCGGTGGCTGACGACTGTGCCGGGCGGGCCTGCCCCGACCATGGGGACTGCTTCCTCTACCGGGCGCGGGCGCGGGCACTGAAAGCAGACCTGGTCATCACGAACCACCACCTTCTGCTGGCGGATTTGGCGATGACCGAGGAGCCAGGGGGCACCATCCTGCCTGCCGACGCGAACCTGATCATCGACGAGGCCCACGGTCTGGAGGACGTCGCGACCAACTTGTTCGGGCGG
>CAZHDQ010000702.1:0-1964 GCA_964531595.1 uncultured Anaeromyxobacteraceae bacterium | reverse complement strand
GACCCGGCGGCAGCGGCAAGGCCAACGTGATCGCACCGGGGCCATCGGCGGACAGGAACGCCTGGCGGGTGTCTCGTTCGGAATGGCGTACCTCGATGCGCAAGCCCCCGGGCGGCACCGTGACGTCAATGGGTGACACACCCAGACGGCGGTTTCCAGCCCAGACCTCGGCATCGGACGGATCGGTGCGGACCGTCACGACCCGGCGCGCGGTTTCGGGCACAGGCGGCCGCTGGGACGTGGGATCGCCGGGGGCCATGTCGGGCGTGGATTCCCCGTCCGCAGCATCGCCCTGATCGTGCGCCGCATCGCCTGGGCCAGGCGGCGCGTCGCGAAACGCCTCACTGTCCGTGTCGTCCATGGCGTCCGGTCGGGGGTCCACGGCAAAGGCCGCCGCTGGAACGGCCGCCTTCGGTGGCTGCAGTCCGTCCTCCTTGGGTAGGGTCAGCAGTAGCGCGCCCGCAGCGCCCAACGCCAGTCCGGTTAGCACCATTATCAGGACGACCCGCTTCCGGATCCCGGGCCGCGGTGTCGGGGTAGAAACGGGCCCGGTTTGGGCCGCGATTGTTCGTGTGGAGCCGCTGTAGTCAGGCGCGGACGAGGCCCGCTCGATCCGGTCGGTAGCCCTGGCTGTGTTTGGCGTCGGGGTCGGCCCATCTTGGGCGCGAACCTGCTCCAGCAGCGCGGCGGCCACGTCGTCCAGCGAGGCGACGTTAGGCGGTCGTCGGTCCATAGGCCGTGGCGCCAGGCCGCCCAGGAAGTCGGCCAACGTCCGGGCCGACGCGATCGTGTGCGCCTCTAAAAGGTACGAGGTCAGTGCCTGTCCGAAGGCCTCCATCGTCGGGTACCGGTCGCCGGGCGTCGCGCACAGGGCTCGCATCACGACGGCGTCCAGCGAGGGCGAGACCCACGGTGCCACCTGTGCCAGGGGCACAGGGGCGCATCGACGTACCTGGTCGATTACCGCGACGTCCGAGGCGCCCTCGAACGGGCGCTGGCCGGCCAACATCTCGTATGCGACCACGCCCAGACTGAATATATCGGAACGTGCGTCCACCGGGCCGCCCGCGACCTGCTCGGGCGACATGTAGTACACCTTGCCGTGCAGTGTGCCCGGCAGACTCAGCGAAAGACGCGCCGCGGCCTTGGCAACCCCGAAGTCCGCCAGCTTTACCTGGCCGTCCTGGGACAGCAGCAGGTTCGCCGGACTGACGTCGCGATGTACGATGCCCATCGGAGCGCCGTCCGGCCCACGACGTTCGTGGGCGTAAGCCAGCGCCTTGGCGACCTCGACCAGCACGTACAGAGCCAACGGTTCGGGGACGCGGCGCTCCTCCTGGCGCAAAACCGCCATCATTTCCTTTAGATCCATCCCGTCGACGTACTCCATTGCCATGAAGTACTCGCTGTCGACCTGCCCGACTTCGTAGACCTGGACGATGTTGCCGTGGGTCAGCGACGCGGCTACGCGCGTCTCGTCCATGAATCGCTCGATGAAGTCCGTGTCGCGAGCTAGGTGTGGCAGGATCTTCTTTACGACGACCAACCGATCCACACCAGGCAGACCGGTCTGGCGGACAAGCAGTATCTCGCCCATCCCGCCGGCGCCCAGTGGTCTTACGACCTCGTACTGGCCGAATCGCTGGCGTTCCTCGTCCACCTGTCCTCCCTCCGCGCGGCGATCCTAGCACCGATGGGGGCTTCGAGCCACGCGTCCCATGCAGAACCGGGCGCCGGCGAAGCCCCTGGCGCAGAATCTCCCGATCTGTCAGGGGTTCACATTCGCGATCCAGGGGCCATCGCTCGGCTCCGTAAGCGGCGCACGATGGATTCCTAGTGCCTGTTGCATTCGTCGATCCGACTGCCATAAACTAGACTCTCGGAGGTATTCCCGACATGCCCGCGATTCAGGCAAAGCAGCTTGCCCAGATGGCCAAGATGAACTTCAAGGCCAACGCCATTAT
>CAZHDQ010000701.1:0-1974 GCA_964531595.1 uncultured Anaeromyxobacteraceae bacterium | reverse complement strand
CAACGGGCGCCAACGGGCACCACACGACACACCGTGAAAACCCCGCGCGAAGTTGTCCAGCGAAAACGTCCTGTCAGGTATTGGCGTCGTGTCGCGTTGGTAGCCGACCATCACGTCCACGGCGTCAATCGGTCGGTACAGCAGGCCCGCGCTGATGTTCCAGGCGTTCTTGCAGGCCTTGGGCGTTCGCTGATCCTTCATGCCGTACAGCGGCGTTTGCAGTTTCATCCTCTCTTCCTGGAACACCTGATAGTGCCAGTAGAAGAAATCCAGCCCCAACTCGAACCCAGGAGCTACCTCCCAGTTGATGCCGCCCCGCAACGTAAACGGAGTGGCCATCGTCGTTGTCTGCCGGGACTTGCCCCCGCCGCCGGCCGCCGGAGTGGCCTTGATATCGCCCTTCAATTCCACGTCGGAGCCGCTGATGAAGCTGAAACCCAGGCCCAGCGCCTCGATCGGCTTGATCAGGATGCCGACGTTCCAGTTCCAGGTCCAACCATCGCCGGTCAGATCCAGGAGGACGTCCTGCCTGCGTACCGCGTCAGACGTGTCAAACCGCAGGTCGGGCTGGGCCGCTATCAGCGGATTGAAGTAACGCTGGCCCTGCATCCGGATGTAGACTGCACTAATGCCGGCACCGACCGACAGGTGCTTCGTGAACTGGTAAGCCAGGGTGCCTGTGGCATGAACCGCCGCCAAAAGCCCTTCGGTCAAGTGGTATCGGGTCGGCCCATTTTCGGGCAGGGATGTGCCGCGCAGGTTGGGCGCATAGACCGCCAACCCGCCGCGCAGTTTCTTTGTCCCGAAGTCGGTGCCCACCCCCATGAATGGCAGAACACCCCAGGACTGGTCCGGCTGAATTTCCTTGTCGGGCCGCAACTTGCCCATCGAATCGTAGAAGCGGAACCCCGATTCCACGTGGGTGTACTGTCCGGCCAGATAGAGGTTCGTCCCTTCCTGGAGCGTCAGACCGGCGGAATTGTGGAAGATCGCCGTCACATCGTCCGGCTTACCCATCACGGCCATCATGCCGCAACGACGCGTCCCGAAGTCATACGAGTGGAATCCGCCCGCCTGGGCGTCGCGTGAAACCAGCACCAGCACGGCAACGCAGGTTACTGCGGCGAAGAACCCGGCTCCAAGGCGCAACGAAATCGATCCAGCCATATTCGTGCTCCCGCGTTTCGAGGGCCTCGGGCGTTCGGGATGCTAGTATGCGACCGGGTGCAGGTCAACGCGGCGCCATCCCATTGGACGGGACCAATCAAACAATAGATCAGGCATCCGACAGGGTCCATCCAACAATGTGTACGGTCGCCGGTGGTTGCAAAACAACTGACTGCTATAATACGTCGCGGCGCCAACTCCCGATCCCCTGGAGGCAGACGATGCGGATTCGTGCCCTGCTCGCCCTGGCGATGATCCTGGCGGTGTCGGCCGCCGCGTGCGGCATTGACGAACACTATACCGGCATGGGCCAGGGGGCCCTGCCCGGCGACCCGCTGTACAAGGTCCCAGACGTGTACGTGGCCAGCGGCTGTGGACTGGCCGAGGCGGCAACGGCACCGATGACGAACCCGGATCTGGTCGGAACGACGTTCCGATTCGACAGCTTGGCGCTGACCAAGCCGCTGCCCGACTCGCTGTCCGCGATGGTCAACCCGGTCATCCAGGATCAGATGGACACGGACATCATCAATGTGCTGCTGATCGTCGATCGGGACGAACGCAACGCCCAGGAAATGACTTTCCGCCTGGGCGCGGCCGAACTGGTCGACGGTTCGTACCGACTGATCGGAACGCCCTCCCCCACCGAGGCGACGATGCTGGATGGGCGGTTCGACTTCACCGGGACCGCTGAAGTCTTGATAAGCGTAGACCTGGGCTCCGAAAAACTGGTGCTGCCGGTCAAGAATGTCTCGCTGTCCGCAATGATCGCGTCGGACGGGTCCCAGATTGGACCAGGCCTGCTGA
>CAZHDQ010000700.1:0-1976 GCA_964531595.1 uncultured Anaeromyxobacteraceae bacterium | reverse complement strand
GGACCGCTCCACGCCTCACCCGAGAGCCGGGCTGCCGCAAACCTCATCTTGTTAGACCGCTCGTTCAACTGGAAGTCATGATGCCAGTTTTAAAGGTTCCAGGGTCTTATCGGGACGATTCCTGGCGAGGTCGAATGCCGTCTGGAGATTGACCCAGAACTCTGGAGAGGTCCGGAATGCCTGGGCTAAGAGCCAAGCAGTATCGGGAGTGATACCTCGCTTACCACGGACCAGTTCGTTGACTCGCTGGACGGAAACCCCGAGATGCGCGGCGAGGGCCACCTGCGTGATCTCGAGGGGAAGTAGAAACTCCTCAAGCAGGATTTTGCCGGGGTGTGTCGGAATGCGGTTCTTGGGAATCATGTCCACTACCTCCTAGTGGTAGCCCTTCACCTGGACGTCATGTGCATCTGATCCGACCCACCGGAAGACAAGCCTCCATTGGTCGTTCACTCGGATGCTGTGAAAGCCCTTGAGATCTCCCTTGAGCGCCTCAAGGCGGTTGCCTGGGGGTGCCCGGAGATCCAGCAAGTTTGTGGCTGCGCTTAACAAGTGCAGTTTCCTCAATGCTCCAGAAACAATCTCTTTGGGGAAGCGACGCACCTTGGTGCCTGCTACCCCGTGGAAGAGGTCTTCAGTTGCTTGGTCGCCGAATGAGATGATCATCGGCACCTCCGTAGACAAGGGTACTGGATTCACGGTTGCCGTGCAAGCGGGATGTTTAGCGGTCTGTGGAAACCGATTGGCCCGACTTGTGGGATGGCCTCGTCAGGTGCGAAAGAACTGTGGTCGCCTTCGATATGAATGAAAACGGCATCGTTGCTTTCAGTCTTGCCTCACTACCTCGATCGTTTAGGTGCCTGCCAGACGTGGGAGTAACATCGGCCCGGGCCCCACGGACGGATGCTCGGGACACGCCGGTGACGCGCAACACCGATGGGCGCCCTACAAGTTCGTGGGGCCGCGGCGAGGTCGCCGGCCCCCAGTCGGGTGCGGGGGAACCTCAGCGGCCCCTGGCCCCCTCGCCGCGGCCCCTTCACTGGATTGGTGAAACTACGACCGCGTCATGCTCAGTGATTTCTAATATGTTGAAAATGGTGACGGCGGAACACGACAGTTCCCGGGTCAGGCCCACGTCACGGCCACCGAACGGTCGCGGTGCGACGACCAGCAACCGTTTTGTACCTTTCGTTAGGATGGCCAACGGCCACAATCGCCCGGACCCGTTCGTCCCGGGGGATACCAATGGCCACCTGGATCGATGCGTCGCGTTTCAGCGCTTCCACCGCGAACCCGACCAAGCACGTTCCAAGCCCCATCGCATGCGCCCCTAGGAGCAGGTTCTGGGTGGCCAGCATTGCGTCCTCGAACCCCGTCGTCGCACCCGGCTGCTGTGAGATGACGATGGCCGCCGCCGCCCCGTGGAACAGTGGTTCCGGGCCCCCCGCCCGGTAGTCGTCGATCCCGTCTTGGACGCGTTGCCGATAACCGTGGTGGTAGGCGTCCAACTGCCCCTTGCCGAACCATTTTTCGGCGGTGCGGATCAAGGGGTTTGCCGCCATCGAGTTCAGCCGCTCAAAGAAGGTCAGTAGGTGCTCGCCCAGGCGCAAGAGGGCCGCACGGTCCGGCAGCACCGTGAAGGACCAAGGCTGACAATTCGTGCCGGACGGTGCCGTGGCCGCTATCCGAATAAGGTCTTCCAGCATGTCCCGATCGACCGGGGCATCGCGGTAATTCCGGCAGGACCTACGCGAGGCCATCAACCGGACAATGCCAGGCAAGTCCCCCTGGCCGTGGGGCAGCCAGGTGTGGTCCAGCGTAAATGTTGAAAATTCTTGCATTTGCGCATCGATTGCACCCACGCTAATCGCGCCAGTCGGGCAGACCGCCATGCAGTGACCGCACTGCATCGATGTCGCGCCGGTCACGACCGCCTTGTCGCCAACCATCGACAGCGTTTCGGACGGGCACACGGG
>CAZHDQ010000699.1:0-1988 GCA_964531595.1 uncultured Anaeromyxobacteraceae bacterium | reverse complement strand
CCATCAACTCCCAGCGGCTGATAACGTCCGCCGAAATGTTCACGTTCTGCAACGATAACCTGGACGTGACTGTGCTGGGGATTCTGCAGGTCGACAGCCAAGGCAACGTCAACGTGTCCAAGAAGAGCGATCGCATCCGCGACTACGTGGGCCCAGGCGGATTCATCGATCTGGTGACGGCTGCCAAGAATATCGTGTTCATCGGCGCTTTCCAGGCGCGCTCGAAACTGGCGATCGAGGATGGGAAGATGCGAATCATCGAGACTGGCATCCCCAAGTTCGTCGACCAAGTAGACGAGATCACGTTTTTCGGGCCTGGGGCGGTCGCGAGGGGCCAAAACGTCTTTTACGCGACGCCGCTTGGGCTGTTCCAGTTGACTGCCCGGGGCGTGGAACTGGTTGAGGTCATGCCAGGCATCGATCCACAAAAGGACATCCTGGACCAGTCGCCCGCAAAGATTTTGATGCCTACGGATGGTAACGTGAGGGTCGCCCCGGAATCGTACCTGACCGGTAAAGGTTTCCGATTGGCATGGGGCGGCTGAGCGTTCGTTTAGGAGTGGGGGAGGGCATCGGGACATGACCATCGTTACCTGGAACGTCAATTCTGTGCGTGCGCGTGAGGAGCGACTGCTGGCGTGGCTTGCCGACAAGCAGCCTGACGTCGTGTGCTTGCAGGAACTCAAGGGGACAGACGCGACATTCCCGTTCGAGGCTGTCCAGGCGCTGGGCTATCACGCGGCGGTGCATGGCCAGCCGACCTACAATGGTGTGGCGATCCTGTCGCGAACCCCGCCGGCCCGCGTTGTTTGCGGCATGGACGACGGTGTCGAGGACCCGCAGGCCCGGCTGATCGCGGCGGACGTTGACGGGATACGAGTCGTCTGTGTTTACGTACCCAACGGTGCCGAACCGACAAGCGACAAGTACCAGTACAAACTGGCATGGTTGCGGCGGTTGCGTGCCTGGTTGGATAGCAACGCGGCGCCTGACCAACCCCTGGTCGTGTGCGGCGATTTCAACATCGTGCCGACCGATGCCGACGCGCATGATGCCGAGGCCTGGCGTGGGTCTGTGCTGCTAAACGACGAGGTTCGGGCTAGGCTGGCGGACCTGCTGGACTGGGGATTGGTCGATGTGTTCAGGCGGTTCCATCCCGAGGGCGGCGTTTATTCGTGGTGGGACTATCGCAATCTGGGGTTTCCGATGAACAAGGGCCTGCGGATTGACCTGCTGCTGGCGACGGCGCCGGTGGCGGATCGCTGTGTCGAGGCGCAGGTGGATCGCGACCAGCGCAAGGGCACCAAACCGTCGGACCACGCGCCTGTATGGATTCGCCTGGACTGACCATCTTGACGCCGGGCGAACCGGCCCCACCTTGTACTTGTCGCCTGTGTGCGGCGATCTAATCCACACGAGGAATGCATCATGGCAGAATCGAAGGAACTGCTTTCCGAAGGCTCGGCGGCCCCGGATTTCAAGTTGCAGTCGACCGACGGCGAGATTTCGCTGTCTGCGCTACGTGGGCAGACCGTGGTCTTGTATTTTTACCCCAAGGCAGACACCCCCGGGTGTACGGCCGAGGCGTGCGCGTTTCGCGATCTGAAGGCCGAAATGGCGGCGCTGGGTGCGGTCGTCATCGGGGTCAGCAAGGACAAGCCGGCCGCTTTGGATAAGTTCAAGGCCAAGTACGGTCTGAACTTTCCGCTTGCGTCGGACCCTGACCTGGCGATCCACGAGGCTTACGGGGCCTGGGGACCGAAAACGTTGTACGGCAAGACGGCTCTGGGCGTGGTCCGGTCGACGTTCGTTATCGATGGCGACGGCGTCGTCCGCAAGGTATGGCGCAAGGTCAAGGTGGATGGCCACGATGCGCAGGTGCTGGATATAGTGAAGGGGCTGGTGGCTTAGGCCTTTCGGGCAGATTTGCCGCGGAGTGTTTGGCGTTCGGGGAAGTTCGTTACGCCACTTCGCGGAACCTGGACCAC
>CAZHDQ010000698.1:0-1994 GCA_964531595.1 uncultured Anaeromyxobacteraceae bacterium | reverse complement strand
GGCCTTACCGCGCGGTTGAGTAGCGAACGCCGTTTCATCAAAAGGTCCGGCGGAACAACGGCTTGACTTTTGGGCCCAGAAGTTCCATCTTCGACCTGTGGGGCGCTGGAAAACTCGTCCAACGCCTCGTTAGCAGAGGTGGGTGGAGAGGGTGTCATCGTGGGTGAACGAGATGAAACCGTGGACCTCAGGGAGAACTGGCTGGCTGGGGCCCTCGGCGCTGCGGCCGCTTCTTCCGTACAGGTTCTGACACTTTACATTCCGAACAAGGACCGAAACGGCAGGCCGCTTGGTGTTCAGGAAGCGTGGGTGCGCCTGGCCGAAGATTTACTGGCGCGAATTGGCGGTGGCGTCACAGTCTTGCCACCGTGCCGAGGCGGGTGGCTGAACCCGGAAACTAAGGACATCGTCTGGGAGGAACCCCTTCTCGTTTACACCTACATTCGACCCGACGAGTTCGAGGAACTCCTGCCGGAGTTGCGGAGCTTCCTCCACCGCCTTGGTCGAGAGACGAGCTAAGGTGAGGTAGCCTGCGAATTCGACGGAACCTTCTACCGGATCACCAACTTCGATGACTTGGGGTAAGGACGATGACTGATCGCATCGAGACCAAGACCACGACGCACCGAATCAAGACCGAAAGTACCGCTCGCCGGATCGATCCGGCGATGGTTGCAGAGAAGCTCGGGGCGATGGTTGTTTCGGCCGGGCCCAGTCTGCGTCAGAGCCCGGTAGCTCTTCTGGCCCTACGCCGGGATCTGTTCGCTCGACTCGAGTCTTCAGGCGGCCGACCGGCTCTTGCGGGAGCCACTCGGCGCCAAAAGATCCCACTTCCGGAAGCTGACTGGCGCCAACTTGAACGGCTATCGGCCGCACTCCAGAGCACTGACCTGCGCGTCAGTCCGGGGCAGGTCGCAAGCATGCTTCTCCATACCGCGTTGCGGTGGGTGCGGGCAGACCTTGGGCTCCGTGGGCGTTCCGAGTTGATCGACGTTGACCCAAATGACGCGGAGGGGTTCCCGCCGCGCTTCCGACTGGAGGTGGCCTGATGTACACCACGGCACATCGCGTCAGATCGCGGGACGGTCAGAGCGGGGTCAATTCCTTCAGGTACGAGCATGGCGACGACGAAGGCGGCCTGATCAACTGGGACACGCCTGATGTCGCTGCAATTGCCGATGGCTACCTCGGAGTTCTGATGGTTCAGAGCTACGACGTGCCACCCGGAGGAAACCGCGTCCTGGCGTACCTGGACGTCGCCGCAGCCGACGGTGTCGAGATCCAGCGGGTCGTCAGAGCATTGGATGTGCTCAGTAACCAAGTTGGCAGGGAACCTTCACCGATCGTCGTGGTCCTCAACGGCGTGGGAGTGAGGTTCGGCTGGGAGTACGGAGTCACACCCGCCGTCCGGCGTGAGTTCGATGAACTTCGCTCCAGGATTTTAGAAATCCTCCGGGCTGAGCGACCAATCGCTGGGTTGGAGTTCGAGCCGCTCGTAGCTGGGGTCTCGTTCGATGAGAACGGGTACTCCTTCGAACTGACGCCGGAGAGCATCGCCCGAGTCCGAGAAGCTCATCGGACTTCCGAATTCGCCCCTGTCCCCGTCCGTGTGAGTCCGGAGACGATGATGGACTTCCAGCAACTCCACGGGGATATCATCCCAACGATCGTGGCGGGGTTGACCAACCTCAGGTTAGAGAAGGTACTCGCGATTGGAGGCGTGGTGTTCCTGGGCCAGGATGGGAAGGAGGTCCGACGGTGGCCCCGCATCTCCAACCAATGAGGAACTCACCAAAGACCGGGACAGGATCTTGAGTCAATCAGGGAGCAAACGACGGATCCCAACTGGCATCGCTGTTCCTCGGGCTGCAGCACCAAGCCGCCGATTCGTCTCGGAAGCAAAGGAAAGCGGTGAGGACAAATTCGGCACTCCTGGTGATTCAACCCGGGTTATTCATGGAGCGTCGTCGCGAGGCCGTCGAGACGGCCCGGCT
>CAZHDQ010000697.1:0-1998 GCA_964531595.1 uncultured Anaeromyxobacteraceae bacterium | reverse complement strand
CCGCGGGGAGCACGCTGGCGGCCCAGCAGCCGGAAGCAAACGTCGTGCGGGTGGCCTGGCAGGCGCTCGCGGCGGTACTGGGCGGTACGCAATCGCTGCACACCAACGCCTTAGACGAGGCGCTTGGCCTACCGTCGGAAGGCACGGCGCGATTGGCGTTGCGCACCCAGCAGGTCCTGGCCGACGAAACGCGCGTTACCGATTTCGTCGACCCGCTGGGCGGCGCTTGGCTGGTCGAGGAACTGACGGACCGAATCGCGCACGAAGCATTGGCATTGATCGACCGCATCGAATCGATGGGCGGGATGGTCGCTGCCATCGAACAGGGATGGGTGCAAGGGCAGATCGAGGCCTCCGCCTGGCGTGCCCAGCAGGCGATGGAGTCCGGTCACCAGCGGGTGGTCGGGGTCAATTGCTATCGCGACGGAACAGGTGACGAAGCCGTTTTCGCGCAGCGCAAGGATTGGCAGGAACCGAACCGGCGACGGGCAGACGCAGTGCTTCAGTCACGGCGGGTAAACGACATCGCCGAAGCAAGGCAGGCGCGGGACCAGGCGGCGGTCAGCCGGGCGCTGGGGCACCTGCGAAATGTGGCCGCGAGTGGCGCCCCGGTTGTCGAGGCGATCGTTGAGGCGGTGCGTCTTCGGGCTACACTGGGCGAGGCCACCGGCGCACTGGCGCAGGCATGGGGAAAAGCCACCCGGGGATTTGGTTCCGGGGCAGGGAGGACACAGTGAACCTGCTTCGACGCCTGGAGAAAAAGTCCATCTTGCTGGTGCTGGGGGCCGGCGGCGTGGGCAAGACTACCGTGGCCGCTACGCTCGCGGGAATCTTTGCGGCGCGGGGCCGCCGGGTGCTTGCAGTCACGGTCGATCCGTCGAATCGGCTGCGGGATTCACTGGGATTGTCACACACGGCGGGTGTCGAAGAATCCGTGCCTCTGAAGGCATTCGGCCCGACCGAGCCGGGCGGGAGCCTGACGGCGATGGTGCTGGACGCACAGGCAGAATTGGACCGGCTGGTGCTGCGTCTGGCGCCAAACCCGGAAGCGCGCGCGCGGCTGACTGGCCACGTCTTCTACCGCAAGGCCGCCGCCCAGATGGCCGGGACCCACGAGTACATGGGGATGGTCCGGTTATTGGAAGCGATGGATTCGGGCCTGTACGACATGATCGTGCTGGACACGCCCCCGGGACAGCACGCGATGGACTTCCTGGAGGCCCCCGGCCGGCTAGACGCCTTGCTGGGGTCTGACATCTTCCGGACTTTCGTCCAGGCTTCATCGGGCCTGTCTCGGTTGGGTATGGGCGCGCTTCGCTGGCGCAACCTGGTCCTGAAGGGGGTCAGTCGGTTCGCCGGCGAGGACACGTTCCTGTCAGTTCTGGATTTTATCCTGGCATTCGCGCCGATGTTCGACGAAATGCGTGCCAGGGCCTCCCGGTTCGCCACAGTAATGTCAAGCGATGGCGCCGGGACCCTACTTGTATCGCGCCCCGAACCGGGCGCCGCGACATTTACAGCGGGGGCGTGCCAACTGCTTGGGGAACGGGGTATCGTCCCAGAGGCGGTGATCGTCAACCGCGCCCACCTCTGGCCGCCGGCGGGCTGCCCAAAAACGGTCTCCGAGCCTATCGACGCCGGGTTCCTGAAGGACGCGTTGGCGAACAGCCGAGCACTGGACCTTCTGGACCGGCGGAGCCTGGACGAACTGGCTACCAGCATCCTGCGTCTGGCCTCTGGGTACCGGAACCTGTCGAAAGAGGATGCCGAACACGTCGACGAACTGGCGCGTGCCGTTGCCCCGGTGCCAACGTACGCCCTACCGCTGCTGCGTGACGACGTCCGCGATCTAGCCTCGCTGGGGCGATTCGCGCGAGTCGTTCGTGAAGCGCTGGAAGGAACGGGCGCGCCGCTTGAAATACAATAGGACACCCGCCTCGCGACCTTAGGGCCTGTTACGAAACAACCGCTCCACTGCGAGCGGCGATCCATCTCGCC
>CAZHDQ010000696.1:0-2001 GCA_964531595.1 uncultured Anaeromyxobacteraceae bacterium | reverse complement strand
GCCGTCGCATTCGAGCGGCGCACCAAGGTGGACGACACTTTGCGAGGGCTGCTGGAATTCCCGGGCGGGGTGATCGCGTCGATCGAAGGCAGCATCGAAGCCCATGAACGGCATCGCATAGAGATCTCGGGGACCGCCGGCACCCTGGTGATCGAACGGCCCTGGTTTCCTGGCGAGTCGAGTTCGTCCTTCGTTATCCACCGCGAAATCGAGGGTGAACCGCGCGTCGTGGCATGTCCCGGGGACGACCCTTACCGGGGCGAGGTGCTCGAATTCGCCCGCACCGTCGTCACGCACCACGTGCCACGTTGGGGCGTCGAGGACGCGGTGGCGAACATGGCCGCTATCGATGCTCTGTACGCCGCCGCCGCGTTGGGACGGGCGGTGGACGTCATGGTGCCGTAATATTCCCCGACAAGGATTAGGCGATCGCCTGTCATCAGGAACGCAACGTTGCGGTCAGGCGCGTGGGTGGTGGGCTTTTTCCAGTTGGCTTGCCAGGTCCTGGGGCGTGACCGCCGGTTCCTCACAGGCGCCGAAGCGGCAGACATAGGCGGTGGCCTGGCCGGCGCGGTTAGTCTTGCCTGCGGTAGACGGCAGAAGGGCCAGCAGTTCGGGTCCGGGGCCGTTCGCCGGGATAAGCGACAGCACCGAATGGACCGGGCGCCAACGTCGTGCCGTATCCAAAAGGGCGACTGTCGCCGGGTCCTCCGGATCACCTGAAACGACGATGTCCAGGAACGGTCCAGCCAGCGCGCCGAACGCGTCCAGCAAGCTTGGCATTGCCGCACCGTTGCGGGTTGCGGATGGCAGCATAGCGCCGACGGCACGATGTGTCCGTTCCTGGAGGACCGTCGACCCCTGCAAGGCGGCCAGCCGCAAAGTCGCGAGGCACATTCCAGCGTAACCGGCGCGGGTCGCGTTGTCCTCGGCGTCGATCCGGCGGCCAAGCAGGACATCGGCGTCGTCAGCCGTCATGTACCATCCCCCGGCGGGGCGGGCGTGTCGCGCCTGTGCGTATTCGATCAGGGCTGTGGCCCGGGCCAGGTGCCGGGGCTGGAACGTCGCCTCCCACAGGTCCAAGAACCCCAGCGAGACCTCGGCCAGGTCGTCGAGGCACGCCCGCTCCGACGCGACCCCACCGTTCGATACTCGCCACAGGCCGCCGTCCGGCCGAACGTGAATCGCCCACAACCGGTCAGCGGCGCAAGTTGCCGCATCCAGGAAGGCCGAATCGTCCAGCAGAATGCCGCCTCGGGCAAGCGCGCCGATCATCAACCCGTTCCAGGCAGCGACGACCTTTGGGTCCTTGACCGGGGCCGGACGCCGCGCGCGCTCGGCCAGCAGGGCAGGGCGCCATTTGGCGAACAGGTCGTCTCCGGCGATCAGATGGGCATCCGGTGTTTCGCGACGTGTCGGGATGGACACGCCGTGGAAATTCCCATCCGTGTCGATCCCCAGCAGGTTGGCCAGGGCCGGACCGTCGCCGCCTGCCACCGCTGCGATCGTGTCTGGCGTCCACCCGTAATAGGCACCTTCGCCTTCCGGCGTGTCCGCATCCAGGCTGGCCAGGAACAGCCCGTCGTCGCAGGTCATTTCGCGCAACACGAATCCGATCGTGTCCTTCGCGACGCCCGCCCATCGGGGCTGGTCCATCGCCACGGCTGCCTCGGCGTACAGTCGGGCCAGTTGCGCGTTGTCGTACAGCATCTTTTCGAAATGGGGGATGGTCCAGGTCGGCTCGGTCGCGTAACGGTGGAAGCCGCCGCCCACGTGGTCCCGGATACCGCCGGATGCCATCGCGCCCAGCGTAACCGCCAGCGCCCGTGCCACCGATTTTTCCCCGGAACGGCGGACCCGGTTTAGCAGGAAATCCAGCAAGGGAGTCATCGGGAATTTCATCCGGCCACGCAATCCCCCATGGATCGGATCGAACGCACCGGCCAGACGCAGCGCCACGTCGTCCAGCGAACGTTCGGCCTGAGCGGCGCCATCGCGGCC
>CAZHDQ010000695.1:0-2003 GCA_964531595.1 uncultured Anaeromyxobacteraceae bacterium | reverse complement strand
TCGGCCAGCCCGAGGCCCCTGGCTGCAGCATGTCGGAGGTGCCTGTGTAAGCGAACTGCATGATCAACAGCGTTTTCTTGAGCCCCTCGTTCAGTTCGCACCTGAAGTCCATCAGGGATTCCTTGTTGGTCTGGGCCCACGCGCAGGACTGGTGCGTTTTGGTCGTCAGGTATGCCTGGTAATGGCCCGCCGGGAAAAGCGTCCCCTGCGGAAACACCCAGTTTACGCCAAAGTACTTGCGGTCCTTGTCGTTGAAGTTGCCGTTGCCGCTGTGGTCGGGCGAGTCATCGGCCGCGCCGTCCACCACCAGTCCCGATTCTTGGGTCACAAACGCCCGCAAATCCTCCTTCGACGCAGCGCCAAAGTAGGTCTCGACGGCGATGGGCCGTTCTGTCGGATACTTCTCGACGACGACCAGCGCGCCGGACGCCTCGTTGCCGAAGGTCAATTCGCTCCCCTCGGTGTGGCGCACGTAGAAATAGGCGTACCGCAGGAAGATGTGCGTCTTGGTCTCGACCACGTCGTAGTAAACGACCGGCGGGATCTGTGTCGCCTTCTTCATGTTGTCGTCGTTGTTCAGGGCGTCCCAGTCCCCGTCGAAATCGACCGCAGTGGGGTAGTCCCAGATGGGGTTATTTTTGTCGACCGACTGCATCAGGATCGGCGAGTACTTCGCTGCCAAAACATGGTAGCGCTCCAGGTTCGGGAATAGTGCAGTCGAAAACCGCAACGTCGTGCGTTCCATCCGGTTGCCGGCGCGATCCTGGATCAGTTCGGTCAGGATCACGCGGTAAGGCGAAGCCGGGCGATACACTGTCCCTTCCTCGGGCGTGAACGTGACCGTGAAGGTCTGCTCGTCGTAGGTCAGTTTGCCCGCCAATTGGATGCCACCGATGTCGTAAACGCGGAAGGTTGTCTTGTCGACGGTCGCTTCGAAGCGGATCGCCTCGGAAAACGTCACGTGAATCACGAACGGGATGGCAACGCCGGTGGCTTCGTTCGCCGGATCTGACGACGCAACGTACGGCGGCGTTTCGTCGAACATGTCGATGCCCGGGTCCTCGACGCCCATGTCGTCCTCGCCCGGATCGAATAGGTCAACTGTCACGTCGTCGACATCCGAGGCGTCGTCGCCGTCATCCTGATTTCCGAGGTCCGGAGTTGCGTCGATTGCACCCAGGTCTAACCCTGGATTCTCTGTTGCGCCGTCCGTACCTGAGCAGGCCGCTGCTGCCAGTAGCACGATCGCCGCGATCCAGGCCGTATTACGCATTGTTTTATCCCATTCCAGGCCGACGAAAGCCTCGCAAATGGCCCGTGAAATGTCAATGCGGTGGCGCGGCACTGTTTAGGTGGTTCTCGATGGGTCCGGGCCGTTGACTTCGCACGGACCGTGATTACTTTTCACCCAGGACAGCGCGCAATGGAACGCGCCGATTGGCAAGCTGGAGGCATCAAATGGAACGGATCATCGGTATCGACCTGGGGACAACGAACTCGGTCGTTGCGGTCATGGAAGGCGGCGAAGCGAAGGTTCTTCAGAACGAGGAGGGCGGACGGACGACGCCGTCGGTCGTGGCCTATGACGACAAGGGGGCGGTGTTGGTCGGACAGATCGCCAAACGACAGGCGATCACGAATCCGGAAAACACCATCTTCAGCATCAAGCGTTTCATGGGACGACGGTTCGACGAGGTCGGCCAGGAAACGGTGCATGTGCCCTACAACATCGTCGGCGATGAAAACCACGCCGCGGCTGTAATGGTCCGTGGCAAGCCAATTTCGCCGCCCGAGATTTCGGCCAAAATCCTGCAAAAGCTGAAGAAGGCCGCCGAGGATTACCTGGGCGGTCCGGTCAGCGCGGCCGTTATCACCGTACCGGCGTACTTCAACGATGCACAGCGTCAAGCGACCAAGGACGCGGGCAGGATCGCCGGCCTGGAGGTCAAGCGCATCATCAACGAACCGACGGCCGCGGCGCTTGCCTATGGCCTCGACAAGAA
>CAZHDQ010000694.1:0-2003 GCA_964531595.1 uncultured Anaeromyxobacteraceae bacterium | reverse complement strand
TAATACAGCCGTTAAACGGAATCATACGTGCGAGGCGATTTGCTTTAAGATTTTCATGCACTATGATTTGCGCGTGATTTCCTACTCATACACCCAGGGAGCCAGTCTCCATGCGTCTGCCGCGACCACGAATCGAAGATTGCTGCATTCATGTTACTCATCGCTGCCATAAGCGTGAATTTCTACTCGGATATGATCTGGACCGGAGGATCTACCGGAAGCGGCTGGTCGAGGCCGCCGGTAAATTTCCGGCAATCCGGGTACTTGATTATGTAATCACGTCAAACCATGTTCATCTGCTGATGTATGTGCCCCGCATGTGTGATCTGTCGGCATTCATGAAATGGCTGCAGGGAACGGCCGCAGGTGATATCAATCGCCGGCAGAAACGGGAAGGCGCCTTCTGGAAAGGGCGCTTTCATGCCACACTTGTTGAAACGGGCAGCCATTTGTCCCGCTGTCTCTTCTATCTTGACATGAATATGGTTCGGGCAAAGGTCGTGCGGCATCCAGGCGAGTGGCCGTTCGGCGGCGCGCGGGAGCTGCTTGATCTGCGGAAGCGCTACCGGGTAATTGACCGGGAGTGGCTGCTCAAGCTTCTTGCTGTTCTCGACATATCGGAGTTTCGGCAATGGTACTGCCGCACTCTCGACGAGCTTTGTCAGAAGCCGGGACCTCCCTCGCGCGAGTCCTTTTGGTCTACGTCGCTTGCTGTCGGCAGCCGACAATGGATTGAGGCACTTGTCGGGAACGACTGCGAGGCAGAAAACTGTGTTGTTCCGCTCGATTCCGGCGACAGCGGCACGTGCAGACTGAACGTCACGCAGGCACTGTATCAACGTCTGATGAAACGATGGCAGAATAAGGCATGATCCTCTTAGAGCGAATCAGCGTGCGGGACATTTTTTCGCTAAGGCTATTTTAAGGACACATACTGTGCGTAAACATCAGTAACATAGGCATTAATATACGTACGTCCCCAAGTAGGCACCCCCTGGCAGGTGGTGAAACCCGCATTCAGACCGTCGAGCAGGAAATGACCATTGATCGCCTGCACCACAGGTTCGGAGCACTCGCAGTTGCTGTTGGGCAGGATCACATGCGAGCGCTGCCCGTTCTCGCCGGACTCGGCGCTGAGGATCATCACCCGATCAGCGCCTGCATAGACCAGGACGTGACTGCCGTCGGAATCGGCAAACTGCGTGACGGCTGTTTTGATCAACGGGATGTCCTCTTCCGCAAACGTGATGCGGCCGGCGGCGTTGCGGTCTTCGGCAGGGATGACCTGGCGATAGTTGGGGTAGGAACCTTCGATACACTTGACCCGGTACCGCCACGGCCCGGCCTGGACCTCGACAATCTGCCGGTCGCCATCCTCGATGACACCGATCCCGCCCGTCTCATGGGACAGAACCCCATTGGCCAGCAGCTTCGACGGCGGCAGGATGAAGTCGGCGGTAACAGGCAGAGCCGGTATGGCAAACATGCCCAAGCGCCTGCCATCCGTGCCGACCAGTACGTGTTCCTCGGCATGACGGAATACACCGTTGAGGGTGTGCCGGGTGCAGTCCTTGGAGGCGAAAACCAAGGCTTTCCGGTATGCGTCGATGAATGGGCCGACCGGGTAGTCATCGACCGGAACGGTTTGAAGCGTCTCGGGAAACTCATCAACGGGCATCGACGCGATGGCGGAATGGATGGTCTGCCCGTTGATGCTGGCCGCGATATGGACCGTCGGCAACTCGCCGTCGGTGCCCGGCTCCAGCATGACGTAATCGCTCTTGTTGAGCTTCAGTTTCTTGAGCGCGTCGAAGGCCACCAGGAACGAACCCGGGCCGCCCGTGTCCTGAACGGCGTCCGGGACATGGTATTGCAGCGTTTCGTCGAGATTTGTGGCCGTGAGCGTGGCGTCCGTTCCGGCGTCCTGCCGGATACACAGATAGTGCAGGACCGGCAGCGAGCCGCTGCGCAGAGTGGTGATTGACGATCTGCTGCCGCGCGGC
>CAZHDQ010000693.1:0-2006 GCA_964531595.1 uncultured Anaeromyxobacteraceae bacterium | reverse complement strand
TGACACGCCGATCCTGCGCGGGCGCCACGTCGTGACGTTCGGCGGCGGCAACGTCGCGATGGACTCGGCTCGGACGGCGCTGCGCCTGGGGGCCGAGACGTCGACGATCCTGTACCGGCGGTCCGAGGTCGAGATGCCGGCGCGCGTCGAGGAAGTCCACCACGCCCGGGAAGAGGGCGTCGAGTTCCGGCTGCTGCAGGACGCTATCGAGATTCTGGGCGACGCGGACGGCTGGGTCACCGGTTGCAAGTGCCTGCGGATGGAATTGGGCGAACCTGATGCCGGCGGGCGGCGGCGCCCGATGCCGGTCCAGGGCAGCGAATTCACGATTCCCGCGGACGTCGTCGTCGTGGCCATCGGCAACGGTCCAAACCCGTTGGTGCAACGCACCACGCCGCAGTTGCAGACGAACAAGTGGGGCAATATCGTGGCTGATCCAGACACTGCGAAGACAACGATGCAAGGCGTCTGGGCCGGCGGCGACATCGTACTGGGGGCTGCGACGGTCATCCTGGCGATGGGCGAGGGGCGAAAGGCCGCGAAGTCGATCCACCAGTACCTGACGACCGGCGATTGGTAGGCCGGATTCTCACGTTAAAATCCCTTAAAAACATCTGGAATCAGTTACTTGCCGCCCGGTTGGACTGACCTCGCATCGCGCAGGTGGCCCTGGACCAGCAACTGACGCAGGAACATCGCCAGCCGCAGCCGCATCCCGGTTTCGTCCGGCCAGCGTCCGGTCAGCATGGTCGCAATGTCTTCACCGGTGCGCCGCCCGTCGCATGCTTCCCAGACGCAGGTCCCGAAGGCGTCCAACCGGATCAGGAAGTCGGGCCGGCGAAGGCGCGGCATCAACAGTCGTCGCAGGATCGCCCCATCGAATCGGGGTACTCGGACCTTTACGCGGCCATCGGCGTCGTGTTCAAAGGGGCGATTGGGGGTCGGGCGGACGGCCATTACATGGTCGATCCAGGGGGGTGGTACGAGGTCGGGCACGGGCTGGCCTCCGTTACGCGCCTGTCGTCAGGGCCTGCAGGCGGGTTGTAGTCCGGCGTCAGCGGGCCTGTCAAGGCGGTGTTGTTCGCGATGCGAATCCGGGGTGTTCGTAGTGTCCATTGCAAGACGGGCTTGTCGACACCTTGTCGCTCTGCTACGTTTCTTGTCATGCAACCTCGACAGACAAACGCCAGTCGCGAGCCCGAATGGCGAAGCCGTCTGACCTCGTACATCCGCGGACAGAAGGGGCTGGTTACGCGTCCGCGCATGGCGGTTGCCGAGGTGTTTTTCGGAATGGAGGGGCATCCGGGTATCGAGGCGGTGATCGCCCGGGTGCGATTGCGCCATCCGGGGATCGGCGAGGCGACGGTCTATCGCACGATGCGGTTGCTGGTCGAGGCCGGGCTGGTCGTGCCGAGGGAGTTTGGCGAGGGCTTCACGCGGTACGAGGCCATCGCAAAACTTGGTCACCACAATCACTTGGTCTGCACCGGTTGTGGCCGCATCATCGAATTCACGGACCCGGCGGTCGATGCGATCCTTCAGACAATCACCGAGCGGCACGGCTTCCTTGCCCGGGACCATCGTTTGGAAATCTTTGGCCTATGTCGGGCGTGCCAGGACGCCGACAAACCGATAGAGCCGCCCAGGCGGGGACGTGGTGGTTCGCGGCCGCGCAGGCCCTCTTGACACGCCGATGGGGCGGCGCTAGATTCCCGTCTGCCTTGGTGGCCACGCGGGAATAACTCAGTGGTAGAGTGACAGCTTCCCAAGCTGTAGGTCGCGGGTTCGACTCCCGTTTCCCGCTCTGAAAGAAAACAAGTAGTGGCTTCTTCGGGATGCGGGTCAGCCTCCCGTCTGGTCCTCCAGGAGGCGGGTCCGGATCCGGTCCTTGGCTTCAGGACTCAGGGCGTTCTCGGGGCCTTCCGCGTCATCGACCGCGCGGGCGGCCAGCCGCAGGAACACCAACTGTCGCTGGTACCGGGCGCAGTAGCGGCACATCGCCAGGT
>CAZHDQ010000692.1:0-2010 GCA_964531595.1 uncultured Anaeromyxobacteraceae bacterium | reverse complement strand
CGCCGAAAGACTCCGAAAACAAGCTACGCAAGATCTGCGGCAATGTCAAGAAATGATACAGCGACCCACGGCTCCCGACAGGCCATTTAGGGGCCGAAACAGGGTCGTCATTCGACGGTGATTGTCCGGATCGACGCGGTCATTTCCTGGTCGTCTAGCAATTGCGATACGGTCATCGGGGAACGCCATGTCCAATTTCGGGGGGACACGACACCGGGCAGATTCACCCGGTGATCGGCCGGATTCCCGGGAAGCCGCCCGTGGGCGCCAAGCAGTTCCTGGATCATCAGCACAACGAACAGGGAACCGGCCCCCCGAATCCAGGCGAGGATCCGTCGGTGCAGAGGCGGGTCGAGGGTAGGCGGTGGTTCACAATCAAGGCCTATCAGGCCAGCCAATTCCCGCCGTTCTTCGGGATTTTCGGCCCACCACTGGGCCAGGATTTCGGAATCGTGGGTCGACAGAGTCGCCATCGACAGCAGCGGGTAATCCTTGGGCGCGATGAACCGCCTGTCGCCGTGCCAGCGTTTCTCCCAGCGCTGGACCTTGAACCCGCAAATCCCCAAGTCCACAAGTGTCGAACGGCACACGTCCGGGATCGTGCCTAGGTCCTCGCCCAAGGGCAGCATGTGTGACGCGTCGAGCATCATCATCAAGATGTTTCGGCCGTGCTCACCCCAGACAGCCTCGTCGCGCGGCTCGAACCAACCGTTGCGCCCCGTCTGTTCCCCGGCCGGAATCGTCCAAATCCGGAAGAAGCCCACGACGTGGTCAATCCGGTACAGGTGGTAGAACCGTTCGGCATGCTTCAGCCTGGCGCGCCACCACGCATGTCCCTCGCGTTGGTGCGCAGGCCAGTCATATGTGGGAAAACCCCAGTTCTGACCGTCTTCGGCATACATATCCGGGGGAGCGCCCGCGGACACGTCCATCCGGAACAATTCCCGCCGTCGCCAAACGTCGGCGCTGTCCCTGGCGACCAGGATGGGGATGTCGCCCTCGATCAGCACTCCGTTTCGCTGGGCCGCCTCGCGCGCATCCCGAAACTGCCGATCCAGTACCCACTGCGCAAACAGGTAGAACCGGATCCGACCGGGCGCCTCACCCGTGATCCGTGCGATTCCGTCATCGCCGTCCCATCGACCGTCCCAGTCTTCCCACGAAGCGTATCCTTCCCGTTCCTTGATGACCCGGTAAGGCAGGTAATCCTCGAGCCAAGGATTGGCCTGACGAAACGCGGCCAGTTCCGCATCGAGCGCCGGTCCGTCCAGCAGATCAAGCGCCTGAGCCAGCAGACCATTTTTGATTTTGCGAACTTCCGGGTATCGGACATGGGATGAACTGTTCAATTCCGCCGCAGCGCGGGCCACGTCTCCCAGAAATCCCGAATGGGACTCGATGCCTGGGATTCGGTCCAGGGCCACGTAAATAGGGTCCAGTGCGAACGCAGACAGCGCCGAGTAGGGAACCCCGTCCATGCCACCGTCGTTTATCGGCAGCAACTGGACGACCTCGGCGCCGATCGCCGCCAGCCAGGGGCACAGGTCGGCCAGGTCGCCCGCGTCCCCGATTCCGCAGCCACGCTCGCTGCGCAGCGAAAAAAGAGGCACGCAGACGCCGAATCGTCGCCTGACACCGATCCGTTCCCAGTGGGGGCGTGCGGCAGCCCTCTCAAGCACTTCAGGAAATGGACCACCACCCATCTCAGTTCACCAGTCCTTTCGGGGTCTTCTTAGCGGGGGCTTCCTCTGGAATAACGCCAAACTGCGCCTCGTACTTCGCCATATTTTCGGACAGGGCACGCACGATTCGCTTCATGTGGCCGGGGCTGGTAACAACACGGGCGTTCAGCACTGGCTGCCCCATGTAGTTCGCCAGAAAATCCATCACGAATTCCTCCCGGGTGTGCGCAACGAACATGTTGTTCGCGTAGACACCAGACAAGATCTCGTCGCGAGCTTTGACTCGCACCGCAGGCGCCGGGGGTTTCGTCGAATTGCTCATCGGATC
>CAZHDQ010000691.1:0-2015 GCA_964531595.1 uncultured Anaeromyxobacteraceae bacterium | reverse complement strand
CGACGCGGTGCGCCTGTGGTATAATTTCGCGCCCGCAGGGGCACGTGAGGAGGACCATGGACTTTTTTAAAAGGATGTTTGGCACGCGGAATGAACGCGTGCTGAAGAAGATGCAGCCGGCCATTGACCGCATCAACGAACTGGAGCCGACCTTCCAGGCCATGCCCGCCGACGAGATGCTGGGTACGACCGAGCGCCTGAGGGCCCGTCTCGTCGCCGGTGAGACGCTGGACGACGTACTACCCGAAGCCTTCGCCGCCGTGCGCGAGTCCTCGGTTCGGACGACCGGCATGCGCCACTACGACGTCCAGTTGATGGGCGCCATGGCCCTGCACCGAGGTGAGATCGCCGAGATGAAAACCGGCGAAGGCAAGACGCTGGTCGCGACGGCTGCGCTTTTCCTAAACGCCTTGGAACCAGACCCAGCCGACCCGACCCACGGCATGGGCGCGCACCTGGTTACCGTCAACGACTACTTGGCCAAACGCGACGCCGAGTGGATGGCGCCTATCTACCGGACCCTGGGCATGTCGGTGGGCATCATCGTCCACGGCCTGTCGGACCATCAGCGGAAGGAATCGTACAACTGCGACATCACTTACGGTACCAACAATGAGTTCGGTTTCGACTACCTCCGGGACAACATGAAGTTCAACCTGGAGGACATGGCGCATCGGCACTTCGAATTCGGCGTCAAGAACGGCCAGACCAAGGTGTTTCACTACGCTATCGTTGACGAGGTCGACTCGATCCTTATCGACGAGGCGCGAACCCCCTTGATCATCAGTGGGGCGGCCGAGGAATCGACGACGGTCTATTACACAGTCAACGCGATCGTCCCGTCACTGCGCCGCGACGAGGACTACGTCGTTGACGAGAAAGCCCACTCCGTCACCCTGACCGAAGCCGGCGTCGACAAGGTCGAGCGGCGCATGAGCGTGCGCAACCTGTACGACGCGGAAAACGTCGAACTGGTCCACCATGTTTACCAGGCGCTCAAGGCGCACACGCTGTTCAAGCGCGACATCAGTTACGTCATCGAGGACGGCGACGTCGTCATCGTCGACGAATACACGGGACGCAAGATGCCGGGCCGGCGGTGGTCGGACGGGCTTCACCAGGCCGTCGAGGCCAAGGAAGGCCTGAAGATCAAGGAAGAAAACCAGACGCTTGCCACGATCACTTTCCAGAACTACTTCCGCATGTACAACACGCTCGCTGGCATGACAGGCACCGCGGACACCGAAGCCGAGGAATTCGCGCGCATCTACAACCTGGACGTGCTCGTCGTGCCGACGCACCGGCCGCTTATCCGCAAGGATCAGGAGGATTTGGTCTACAAGGACGACCGCGCCAAGTTCATGGCAGTCCTACACCAGATCGAAGAATCCTACGGCCACGGACAACCGGTGCTGGTCGGCACTACATCGGTCGAAAAGTCCGAATTGGTCAGCCGTCTATTGAAGCGAAAGAACATCCCGCATCACGTTCTGAACGCCAAAAACCACATGCTGGAAGCCCAGATCATCGCCCAGGCCGGCCGTAAGGGGGCGGTGACGATCTCGACGAACATGGCGGGACGCGGCACCGACATCATCCTGGGAGGCAATGCCGAGGCGATGGCCCGGGGCCAGGCCGAGTCCACCGAAAGTGAGAAGTTCGCGGACCTGTTTGAAAAGTACCGCACGTTGTGCGCAGGTGAGCGCCAGGAGGTGCTGGCGGCCGGCGGTCTGATGATCGTCGGCACGGAACGTCACGAGTCGCGGCGCGTTGACAACCAGTTGCGCGGTCGTGCGGGGCGCCAGGGCGACCCGGGTGGTAGCCAGTTCTTCCTGTCCCTGGACGACGACCTGATGCGGATCTTCGGGGGCGACCAGATCAAGAAGATCATGGAACGCCTGTCGGTCCCGGACGACGAACCTATCGTTCACCGGTGGGTCACGAAGGCGATTGAAGGTGCCCAGAAGCGCGTCGAGGGCCGCAACTTCGAGATTCGCAAGAACGTCCTGGAATAC
>CAZHDQ010000690.1:0-2020 GCA_964531595.1 uncultured Anaeromyxobacteraceae bacterium | reverse complement strand
GGTCGTTCTTTATGTTCGCGAAAGCGTTCCAGCGCTCCGACACGTCACAAATATAACCCAATTTTCGATACATGTCCAGCGTGAGTTTGGTCGTGGGGGCCTTGGCCCTCCGTTTCACAATCCCAACGTCGCTTACATCTGATTCATCCATTGGTCTTTTCCTCCACTTCCGGAAGCATGGCTTCGCGGGCGACCTCGTACATGAGGTCTACAAAGGATGGCATGTGTTCGCAGCATCCCTTGACGTCTTCTCTCAGTTCCTGCTGAACCATCCCGATGTGGTCCTCCAGCTCCTTCCGAGCCAGTCGGATCTTCTCTGCCTGCTCAGGCATCAACGCCACGATCTCGTCCTCGGCCTCGCTCATGTTGGCGAGGGCGAACCATATATGGTGTGGATACCCGAGCCTTGCCTCGTCCATCAAAATCTTAGCCTTCCCGAGGTGCTTGATGGCGCACCTGGGACAAAAGGACCGATCGGTTTTCATAGTCTTTCCTTCGGGGTGAGCTTGTGGAAGATATCCCTGTGGATTTTCCACGTCACTTTCTTGGTCTCGGGGTCTTGAATCTTGAACAGGTTGTATCCCGCCGCCGTCACCTTGCCTAGCTGGCGGCTCAGGACATCGTACTTGATTTCCTTGGACATGCCGGGGTACATGGCCGCGAGGTCGGCGCACAACTGCAGGTTGGAGCCTTCCCAGTATTCCTTGTCGGGATGCGTCTGGCAGTAGGCTTCGAGGAATCCCGAAACCATTTCCAGCACGAACCCGATGCCTTGTCGCCTCGACTCTTCGAACAAGTCGGGATGGTGGTAGGTCTTGATGCCAAAGCGCTTCTCGGGCGATACCCAGTCGGCGGGGTAGGGCCACTCGACCAGGAACCGGGCGAAGTGCGGAAGCTCCGCGCCCGCGATCCTGTCGTTCGCCTGCCAGTCCGCGAAGTCGACCTGGGCGTCGCTCGTCTTGAACAGGCACACCTTGTCCTTGGTCGACTGGTCCATGTCGGGCAGGATTCGCAGGGACTCCGCGTCCAGGTTGCAGGTGATTACGATCCGCCCGAACCAGGGCACGTTGCCCGTTTTCTCATACTTCTGGTTGAACAGGATCTCCGCGTTGGCCGTGTACCGCTTGACCTTGTTGGTGAAGGCATTCAGGTGCTTGGTGTCCGTCAAAGCCGACGAGTCGTCGATGGTCATCACCGGTTTCTCCGTCAGCCGTTCCGTCCATATATCCCCGTCGACCAGATGGCTCGCCGCATCCGCGCGTCCCCCGAGCAACCGGCTGATCACCTGCCAGCTGAGGAAGGTCTTGCCCTTCCCGGCGGGACCAGCGATCACGATTGTGTGCCCGGGTTTCGGAGTCTTCTCCAGCGCGTTCACGTAGGCGTATTTCAGCCATGCCAGGAACGCGGTGAGCTGCTCCGATTCATCGTCGCCCTGCTCCGTGAACATGTTCCGCAGCAATTTGTAGAGGAACGGGAACTGGGTACGCCCTGCGGAGAATGGCATGGGGTACTCCGTCGAGGGCACCGCGGGTGTGAGTGGCTTCGCCCGCGACGTGTTCAGGAACCGGTTGTGCTCGTGCGTGATAATGCCCGAGGGAAAGAACATGAAGGGCAGCGCGGCCTTCACGTAGCGGGTGATCTTGATGTGGTTCTCGATCACGTCTATCTCGCTCGCCGTCTGCCCCGGCTTCTTCCGGAAGTCCTTTCCCTGGACACGCAGTTGCTGGGAGAAGTCGTCCTTCGACAGGGGCGTCCACTGCTCCGGAGTGACCTGAATCCAGAACTTCTGCCCGTCGTAGGCCGCGTTCTCCACGATTCCGTTGATTGCCTCCGCTTCGTACTGCTCCACGAAGGCGGCTCCCAGCAGCTGCTTCCACGACAGGAAAGGCTTGTCGCCGGTGTAGGCGATTACCCCGTCCTGCACGATGACCGCCGCCGTCTCATTGTCGGCCTCGGGAGCCCAGAAGCGGAGGCCCCGGGCACCATAGGCAAACTGGCCGCGCCAGCGTCCCGGGTACCG
>CAZHDQ010000689.1:0-2025 GCA_964531595.1 uncultured Anaeromyxobacteraceae bacterium | reverse complement strand
GTACAGTTACCCGCATTCCCTGGGCCGCGAGGAAGCGCTGAAACGCGCGCTGCCGATGGCGGAAAACCTTGCGCGCAAGTACATGATGAAGCGCGAGGACACCGCCGAGGGTTTCCACATGACCGGCAAGGGTGCCGAAACCTGGGTCACCGTGACCGAGGACGCCATCGAGGTCACGATGGAACTGAGCTTCCTGATCGAGAAGCTCGCGGGATCGCAGATCGAATCTGAACTGAACTACAAGGTTCCGAAGGCGCTGGCCTAGTATTTCCAGTCCCTGCGGCCACCCCGGATTTGGCCCGCACGCAACGCTTGCAGAGGTGTACGATGGCTGATCTCAGGACGCGCTACCTGGGTCTGGACCTGGCGAACCCTATCGTGGTCGCCAGCTCCGGGCTGACCGGTTCGGTCGAGGCCGTGCGGCGTTGTGCCGAAGCGGGCGCCGGCGCGGTGGTACTGAAGTCGATCTTCGAGGAACAGATCACTCACGAGGTCGAAGGTCTGTATCCGCCGAACGACCCGGGGATGGTCCACCCAGAGGCGTACGACTACATTACGCACTACGGTCGCGAACACGCAGTCGAACAATACCTGGGGTTGATCGAGGGTGCTCGGGCGGTGGTCGCAATCCCGGTGATCGCCAGCATCCACTGCGTGTCAGCGGGCGGTTGGACCGATTTCGCCGGACGGGTCGAGCAGGCTGGAGCGCAGGCCCTGGAACTCAACGTCTACCTGCCGCCGACCCAAATGACCCAGACGGCCGATAGATTGGAGACGACCTACTTCGATATCGCACGGGAGGTCAAGCGCCACATCCGGATCCCGGTCGCGCTGAAGGTAGGCTCCCATTTCACCGCGATGGCGGGATTCCTGGCTGGCCTGTCCCGCGAAGTCGACGGGTTGGTGTTGTTCAATCGGTACCACCGGATGGATTTCGACATCGACCGGTTGGAAATCACCAGCGGCGCCATCCACAGTGTTGGGCTGGAGGCGCAGGTGCCCCTCCAGTGGATTTCGATCCTCGCGGGCCACGTCCATGGCGATCTGGCGGCGACTACCGGCATTCACGACGGCGCCGCGGTGGTCAAGGCGTTGCTGGCGGGCGCGTCGGCCGTGCAGGTGGCTTCGGTGTTGTACCGAAACGGCGTGGGGCACCTGGCCCGGATGCGCGACGACTTGGCCGGGTGGATGGACGACCACAAGTTCGCGCGAATCGACGACTTCAAGGGCCTTCTGAGCCGTGCGCGCAGCCACACCCCCGACGCCTACGAGCGCGTCCAGTTCATGAAGACCTCGGTCGGCATCGAATAGGCCTCACCATCACGTTGTCTCCCCCATCCCCTTGACGACCCCGATTTCGGTCTTATATTCCAGCGGTGTCATATGACGCGATTGGAATTTGTCTCGGAGGGATGTCCATGACCAACCCCGATGCCCACGCGATAGCGTCCTTGGCCGCTGTCCTAGCACATCCGTTGCGGGTGCGGTTGATGGCGATGCTGGTTCTTGGCCCCGCCAACGTCGGCGACCTGATTGCGGCCCTTGGCGAAGAGCAGACGGTTGTGTCCAAGCACCTGGCGTCTCTTCGGGCGGCCGGCTTGCTGCGATGCCGTCCCGATGGACGTTGCAGGGTGTACGAGGCGACGATCGGTGACGCGGTCGATCGGGCCCTGGAGGCGCTGGCGGCACTGGCGCGGTCGGCGTCCAGGGATGGCGTTACGGAACCGGCGCCCGCGTGACTCTCGGAGACAACGGAGGCGTTCGATGCACAAGGTGAACGGTCTGGGACAGTTGGTTTCGACACTGGGTTCGCATGGCGACGGGGTCATTGGATTTTTTGGCGATTTTTCGGACAAATCACGGCGGCAACTGCCCGCTTTCCTGGATTTCGCGGCCAGACATCCGGACGTGAAGGTATTTCTGGTCGACGTCGGTCAGGTCAAGGACGTGCATCCACACTACGGCGTCAAACTTGTGCCGACGGTTATCCGGGTCCGTGGCGACGCGGTGTTAGGCACGGTAGTC
>CAZHDQ010000688.1:0-2027 GCA_964531595.1 uncultured Anaeromyxobacteraceae bacterium | reverse complement strand
AGTTGGGAGAATCAGGCGCGAATAGCATTCGTCGCCCCTTGGGGCGGCACCTACCGCGCCCGGATCACCGCGAACGGCGGCTTCGTCATATTCGTTTCTGATTTGGGCAGTGAAATTGACAACTACCCAGGTGAACCATGACCAAGTTGCGCACAGTCTGGTTCTGTGGTGTTCTGGTCGTCGTTGCGAACAGTGTCTGCTCGTGCAGTGCAGATGTACCGCGGTCTGGCGCAGTTGACGCCGCCGTGGTGGACCTGGATTCGTCGCATCAGGATGGTGCGGACATCGATCCGTCAGGAGATGGCGTGGTCGATGGCTTGATGCAAGACGATCGGCGTGAGGCTGGAGCGCCTGACAACGACGCTGACTGGCTTGACATCGGTGGCGAGGTCATCGAGGACGGCTGTCTCGAGTTGTCTTGTGATTGGACCTCTCTTTCGTTCCAGGAATGGTGGATGTTCCCAGAGCCAACGTGGCACCTTGAGCGGACGATCGATGCGGAGAACCGGCGTGTCATTTGTGTCTACAACGATTCGACATCGACAGTTGCACCGGATGACGAGGCGTGGGCTAGCCTGATAGCGAGCTTTCACAGCGATTGGTTCTGCTCTGCGCTGATCTGTGGCAAGCCGTGCATGGATACGATCTCGCTGGACGCGTCTTTCCAGATTGAGGCCAAGATTGGAGAAACCACGATTCGACGTTTCCAAGGAAGCTGTTTCCCTGCTGCCGACGTGACTGATAGGACGAAGCCAGCATATTGGATTCATTGGCTCGACTCTAGATGTTGCAGTGGCGACGAGTGCGATCCGGTAGAGGACAAGGAATCCGACCAATAGGACCCAGCGACAGACCCAGCGACTAGTGTCCCGCGAAATTAATACTGGGCATCAATACAGATTCGTTGTAGAATCGCTTTCATGGCAAGACATCCCGACAAAATCGTTGTTTCAGAGGCGGATCGGAAAGAGTTGTCCGGCTGGCTGCGTGCGGGAAGCACTCGTCAGAGTCTGGCGCTCCGGGCGAAGATTGTCCTCCTGAGCGGTGACGGGAAGACCGTACCGGAGGTGATCGAGGCGCTGACGACCAGCCGACGCGCGGTCTATGAGTGGCGCCGTCGGTACGTCCGGCAGGGGATCGCGGGTCTGAAAGACCGGCCCCGTTCGGGACAGCCCCGGAAGGTCTCGGTCGCGAAGGCCAAGGAGATCCTGAAACTCACCGTCGAGCGGATTCCGCAGGAAGCGACGCACTGGAGCCAACGACTGATGGCGACGTACGTCGGTGTGTCGCCGTACCTGGTTTCTCAGGTGTGGAAGGCAGCGGACCTGAAGCCGCACCGGTTGAAGAGTTTCAAGATCAGCAATGACCCGCACTTCGCGGAGAAGGTCCAGGACGTGGTCGGTCTGTACCTTGACCCCCCGGACAACGCGATGGTGCTGTCGGTCGACGAGAAGACCCAGATCCAGGCGCTGGACCGCACGCAACCGATGCTGCAACTGCGGCCCAAGCAGATCGAGCGCCGGACCCACGACTACGTCCGGCACGGCACCCGAAGCCTGTACGCGGCCTTCGACGTGGCTACTGGCAAGGTCATGGGTCGGGTGACGCAGCAGCACAGGGCGAAGGACTTCGTCAGTTTCCTTCAGCAGATCGAGCGCTCCACCCCGGCGCAACTCGACCTGCACCTGATCGTGGACAACAGCAGCACCCACAAGGCGCCCGTCGTGAAGGAATTCCTTGCCCGTCACCCCCGATTCAAATTGCACTTCACCCCGACCAGCGCGTCTTGGCTTAACGCCGTTGAAGGCTGGTTTGCACAACTTGAACGGCGGGCCTTGTACCGGGGCGTTTTCTCTTCCGTGAACGAACTTCGCGATGAACTGCACCGCTTCATTGCTGCTCACAACGAGTACTTGGCGAAACCGTTTCGCTGGACCAAGACAGCCGAAATCATCATCGAAAAGGTCGAGAAGATCAGGGCCAGAATTCATGGTGGCAATTAATTTTGCGGGACACTAGGTGTGGGG
>CAZHDQ010000687.1:0-2029 GCA_964531595.1 uncultured Anaeromyxobacteraceae bacterium | reverse complement strand
AAGCGCTGGCCGACGCGATTCCGGATCGGATGTCCTCAATAGGGATGGACACCGCCGGGTCTCGGTCGACCCGATAAGGCTCCAGCCCTGCGGCCGTGACGGCCGGGGCGAAGACGTCATCGAACCGCTTGTCGAACTTGCCACCGTCGAACGGCTGGATCACGAAGCACTTCGGCATTCCGCTTCCTCGGGTTCGTCGGGGCTTTAGTGCCCCCCGAAAGCATCCCACCGACGACGTGCTGGGGCAAGTCTGCCTCGCCAGTGAATCCTGGGAGCCTCCCAGCCTGCCTGCCCGTTGCATCGGCCACTTCCCGGGAAGAAACTCCTCCCGGTTCCACGACCGGAGACCCACATGAACGCAAGACAACCGACTCGTCTAACCCGGGAGGACGCCATTCGGGCTGCCTGGAACAGACACCAGAACTGCAACTGTCTGAAGGTCAAGGTGAACGTCGGGGCCCGCTCGCACGAGTTCGACCTCTACGAGCATGGTGCCTGGATCGGCGGGATCACGACCGCGAAGTACCACGTCGGGAACGGCAGGAACACGAACACCGCCTGCGTCGATCGCGGGCTGGGCGAAGTTTTATGGCTGACACTGCATCAGGGGCCAGAAGCCCGAGTGCTGGTCTTCACTGACCTCGCCTTGGCACAGGCGATCATCGCTCGCCTCGGCGGTGCAGGCGTGAACCCCATGATCAACGTGTACCAGTGGAACGAGCAGACGTTCCAGGCGGTCGGGCAAATCTGACCGCCACTCGGTTTTCTCCGTGACATCACGCGCCCTCAGTGGCAGCGTGGCCCGTGTTGCGCGGGAGGTGGGCCAGGAACTCGTCGCGGGGCCAGACCCGCACGATCCGGTTCCCTGGCACCGGGATCCGTGAATAGCCCTCGCTGGGCTCGAAGTTGAACGAGGGGTTCACAAGCCGCCCGAAGTAGCTGAGGAAGCCCCTGGCCAGAACCTGTTCGCCCCAGAACTGGAAGGTCGATAGGTCCAGGCAGGCTTCCACCACAACCGGGCTTCCGATAGTTCCAAGAATCCGGAGTACCTCCTCCTCACGGCTGTCTAGGAAGGGCGCGTACACGACATCCCCACCGAAGTAGTCGAACAGGTTCTCCGCCCCCGGGCAGTCCACCAGTTCCCCCGCAAGGCAGAAGCGGACTTGGCCCGTCCGGCAGTCCATCTGTTCCCGGTTCGCCATCCACCTCTCAACCTTCTGGCGGACACGAGCAAGCGTCTCAGGTCGGAACCTCCAATCCTGGTCATGCAGGAACCGCTCGATCATCCTGGATGGATTGGTTGTTTCGAGCCCGTGTTCCTTGAAGTGCCCGGGCTGAGGTTCCCTGGAACAGTGGAACCCTGCGAGGCCCTCCCGATGACACGCTTCGACCAGACGCGTGCCCGCATCCCGGACAACCTGCAAGTCCGACACCTCGGAGTAGAACTCGGCGCGGTTGAAGATGTCCGCAACCGTTGGCTGCCGAAGTGACGCCACCACCACAGCGGGCCATGTCCCTGGGTCATCAATCCGTATCATCGCCTCGCCGCTCCTTGCGTCCTGATCGGGGTTCGACGGCCTTCACCACGACTGCCAATTCCTGCCATAGCCCTGGGTTCGCGGCCCACCACCTAGATGCACTTCCCGACGTGCTGGTCGCAACGAAGAACACGATCCCGGGGAAGTCCGGGTGCGGCGGTTGCGCACCGTACCCTATGTCCTTCTGCCGGTAGAACATCCTGGCCGCCTTCTTGCCGTTGAAGGCCACGACGAGGGGCCGATACTTCTTGAGGTTGGCCTTGAACCCGTCCACGTCCCAGCCAACCGCAGGCAAGCTCCGGTCACCGCCGAAGGCCCGCTTCACGAGGTCGGTCAGCCCGATCCAGTGGTCGAGGAGCTTCCGTTCCCCGGTGGGGTCGAAGTCCCCAGGGATCAACCCGATGGCCTTCAGGGTGCGCCAGAACGTGTTGCCTGGTCCAGCGTAGTAGTGCCCACGTGCGGCAGACGCGGCCCCTGCGGCCGTCCCGCAG
>CAZHDQ010000686.1:0-2030 GCA_964531595.1 uncultured Anaeromyxobacteraceae bacterium | reverse complement strand
TCTTGACGATGCATGATCAGATGGTCGAGGGGCGCAGGTCCGACGTCACGGTTGTCCAGCAAAGCCTGTACCAAAAGGCCCGTGGCGGAAGGTTTTACGCCAAGCGCTTGGCCCAGATGGACCCGGATCTGGGGCCGCTGGTCGATGCGTTCTTGGCCCGCGGCACCCTGGACTGGCGATCACTGCGCACGCTGGCCGAACGTCGACCCGTCTTGCTGGAGCCTGCGCTTGACCTAACGGTGCCCCCGTACGATGTCGTCGATGCGGGGTGGATGTTCGCGGTCCGTGGTGAACTGGACGACCGGACACCGGCGTTGCCTATCCACGAAGAATCGGCGGCGGCTCTGCGAGCGATGCTGCCGGGATGGCCGCAACTTCAGACCGAAACACGGCGCGTCGTCTTACGACACTTGGCATCGTCGGCCCAGTGGCTCTTTGCCCAGGGGCGCAAGGACCGCGCCTTGTCGCAGTTGGACGCGGCCCTGGAACTGAATCCTGTAGACCGCACGCTACGCGAAATGCGAGTGCGGTTTACCAGGTAACCGAAGGCGGCTTCTTTGGGAGGTGCGGCGGGGTAGGGTAGACTGGAGCCCGCCGAATCCGAGGGCTGCGATGGATGCCGCGATCGACTCATTCCTATTCCACCTCCAGGTCCAGCGCGGCCTTTCCCGAAACACACTCCTCGCCTATTCGCGCTCGCTGAACAGGCTGACTGGCTGGCTGCAGAAGCATCGTGACATTGATGATCCGCGCGGGGTGACGCGCGACCTTATCGAGGAATTCCTGGGGCTATTGAAGGCAGGCGACCTTTCGCCACGCAGCCTTGCTGCCACAGTCGTTGCGTTTCGCCAGTTCTTCCGATGGTCATTCGATGACGGACGCATACCGACGAATCCGATGGACGACATCGAGATCCCGAAGTTCACGCCCCGGTTGCCCGTCGTCTTGACCGAGATCGACGTCGACCATGTTCTGAACGCGCCCAGCGACGCATCACCCGTGGGTCTTCGGGATCGTGCGATCCTGGAATTGCTATACGGGTCGGGACTGCGCATCTCGGAGGCGCTGGGGTTGGATATCGGGGACATAAACCTGGACCAGGGATTCGTGATCGCGCGTGGAAAGGGCGACAAGGAAAGGGTTGTGCCCATCTCGCCGCCTTGCCGTGAGGCGGTTCTCGCGTTTCTTCGTGACGGCCGCCCGCTTCTGGTGGCCAAGAAGCGGCCCGCGACTGGCCGGACCAGGCGGGATCCGCTGTTCGTAACTGCCAGGGGAACCGTGCTCAGCCGCCAAGGATTTTTTAAGAATCTGAAAAAATACGGTATCCAGGCCGGGGTCATCAAGCGCCTGTCGCCCCACAAATTGCGGCACTCGTTCGCTACGCACCTGGTCGAGGGTGGAGCGGACCTGCGCTCGGTCCAAGAGATGCTGGGACACGCGAGTATCGCAACGACGGAAATCTACACCCACGTCAGCCGCAGCCACCTGCGCAAGGTCTATCGAAAAGCCCACCCTCGCGCGTGAATCCGGCTGCGCAGGTCCTTTGATCGGGAATGCGGCAAGGTGTTGGATGGTTTGACCAGAGCTGGTGCTTCGCATATGATCTGGCGCTCAGGCAGGAGGTTCCTTTGGCAAACGAACGGTCAGAGCACCAAAGCACGCGCTTGGATGACGATATCGCCCAACTGCGGCATTCTTTGATGAATCCGCTGACGGTCGTCATGGGCTACGCCGAATTACTATCGGTACGGAAGGATCTGCCCGAGGAGGTCCGGATGCAACTCGGTCGCATCCTGGAAGAGGCGGGCGCGTGCGTGCGGATCATCGACCGGTCTCGGGACATGGCCACGGAAACCCGTGAGTACGGGCCCGATGCTGGACCGACACGTCGGCGTGTGTTGATGGTTGACGACGAGCCAGTCATCCGGAAATTGGCCGCCGAGATCCTTTCTCCGGATTACGATGTGACCGGGGTTCCCGACGCGGAAAGCGCTATTCGCGCGTTGCTGACCGAGGACTTCGATCTGGTC
>CAZHDQ010000685.1:0-2040 GCA_964531595.1 uncultured Anaeromyxobacteraceae bacterium | reverse complement strand
CCAGGGCTGTGGTTGATGCGTGGCATCGGCGTCGGCCGGATTGGCCGGTGGAAAGGGTAACGCCAGTGCTGGAAGCCCTTGCGGGTGCTCCGCAGTTCTGGCTCCCCCCTTCCGGTACATCGCACGTGCGGCTTTACATGGATATGAATGCGCTGCCGACGCCCAAAAATCCGACGGACAAGAAGCTGATCTTTGATGCGTTCGCGACCATGGAGGCAGGCGCCAAGGTAGTGCTGGCCTGGCCCGACCGCGAAGTTGCACCCGATGTTCTTGCCGACTTGGACGAACTGCTTCGAGACCTTTCGTACCTGGGTCGAGCGGAATCACTGGCGGCCCTTCAGGTATTGGACGCGCCACCGCCCCACCCACCGCATGCGGTCCCGGTAGGTGCCGTCGATCGGGACACTGACCGAATCGACTGGGAGCCTGTTACCGTGGCATGCGTGCTGCCTCCTGACTACTACGCGCAGACCGACTTGCGGCCGGCACACACGCTGGGAAAGGGCAAGAAGACCTCGACTGTTCCGTGGTCCTGGGTCGAGGCCCTTTCGTTCAGTACCGCGGATCTGCTGACTGGCTGGAGCCGCCCCCCGGTTCTTGTGGAGCAGGCCTACCGGCTGAAGCGTCCGGTTGTGCGGCCGGATGCTCGGTCCGCATCGCAACTGGTTCCGCAATTTTCGCGGGTTCGGTTCACTCTGGGCGGCAAGGTCCGACCGCCTGTAACGGCGACCCTGTCCGTGGCCGAGCAAGTGCGCCGGAAACTGATGGGAATTCATCGCCGGCTCCAGGGCGGGGACCCGTCTCTGGTGTCTGGGGTGTTTTCGGGCAAGGCGGCAGACGGAACTCCCCTTGTCGGGCATCGGCACGCATTCTTTCTGCCCATGGATCAGGATGGTGACGGTTTTCTGGATCACTTGCTGGTGACTGCCTCTGAGCCGTTGTCAGCGCTGGAACTGATGGCATTGGATCAACTGTCCTCGTTGTGGCAATCCGACGGGCGGCCCGACATCGACTGCGTGTTGTCCGGCATGGGGGGTGGGCAGGACTTTTCGGTGTCCACGACGGACTGGGTGTCTGCCACCCCGTTCATTCCACCCCGTTTCCACCGTCGTCGTGACGGGGAACTGACGACTTGGTTGCGAGAACAGGTTCGAACGGAATGCCGGAACCATGGGCTTCCCGATCCTGCGGACATCGATTTCGTGGATGCCCATGATGCGGATCTGCGTTTCCGGTGGTTCGAGTTCATGCGCTCAAGAAAGGGCGACAAGCCGCGAGCCGCATATGGAGTCCGACTCAAGTTCCCCGACCCGGTGAACGGCCCAGTCTGCCTTGGGTATGGGTGTCATTTCGGGATGGGCCGGTTCACATCGGCGTCCTGACAAGCGTCTTTGAAATCTGAATGCAGTCAAAAATTTGACGGTTGTTCAACCAAGGGGGTGACCCGTGCAGAAAACCGAAAGCACAGGGCTCGTGGAGCCCGACCTGGTCCCGGCCAGGATGCTCAACGAGTTCGTTTACTGCCCGCGGCTTGCATACCTGGAATGGGTCCAGTGCGAATTCGAGGACTCGGCGGACACAGTGGAGGGACGCCACCAGCACCGGCGGGTCGACGTAGCGGGGCCGTTGCTGCCGGACCCCGATGATGACGAAGAGGCCGCAGAGCCTTTGCACGCGCGCTCGATCATGCTGTCGGCGGCGGACCCGGGCATCATCGCCCGTATGGATCTGGTCGAAGCGGAGGGGCGTCAGGCCACACCCGTCGACTACAAGCACGGCAAGGCCCCGGAGCATGGCGATCGCATCTGGGAACCGGACCGCATCCAGGTTGCGGCCCAGGCAGTGGTACTGCGAGCAAATGGTTACCAATGTGAGCGCGGGGTGGTTTACTACATTGGTTCCCGCGAACGCATCGACTTCCCGATCACCGATGAACTGGTCTGCCGTGTCGGGCAAGTCGTTGTCGACATTCGAGCCATGGCGGCGGCAGGGCGCATCCCAGAGCCCCTGGTGGACAGCCCGAAGTGCGCAGGATGCTCG
>CAZHDQ010000684.1:0-2041 GCA_964531595.1 uncultured Anaeromyxobacteraceae bacterium | reverse complement strand
GTTGGTGCTTCGCAACCCTCGTCGATCTCGCCGTCGCAGTCGTTGTCTACGCCATCGCAGACCTCTTTCGAGGGGACGCACTGGACGGGTTTGCAGGTCCCACTTACGCATGTGGTCCCCTTGGGGCAGCCGAGGTCCGCCGAACATGCCTGCCCCGCAACGCACGCCAAGTAAGCCGCGTTCGGCGTGAAGCCGCATTTGCCGTCAGGCTGGGCTTCGCAAGTGGTCAGCGAAAGGCACGCGTACCATTCCATCCATATGCAGGTGGATACCATGGGCTGGGTGGCGCAGATCTCGTTGGAGCACCCGGACCGGATGCATTTCGCCGGTTCGATCGACGGCTCGCAGGTGCCTGTGTCGCAGGTGTAACCCTCATCGCAGTCGGAGTCGTCCACGCACTCGGGGACGGTTCCGACGTCGTTCCCAGAGCCGTTGTCAGGTCCCGGTTCGTTTGGGTCGCAGATCCACATGCAGCCGCCATTGTGGCAGTCCCAGTGCCCCATGCAGTCGACGTGTGGCAGCCCGTGGCAGTCTGATTCTGCGCGGCATGTTGGGTCAAGCGTCCCTGGCGGGTCGCCGCAGGCCTTTTCGGATGCCCCGGCGGCAAAGGCGATCGCGATTGTCAGCGCGATTCTGGGCAGGCGAAGTCGTGCGGATGGACTATTCATAACGCGCCTCCGGTCCATGGGGACGCGGAAATCATAACAAATCACCCGGAAGTGTTCCAGGGTACCGGCTGGCGTCCGCGTGCCCAAACGGTTCAGCGGTACTTGCCCTGGACGAAGATATCGGTGTCTTCGCGAGGCTCGTTCTTTTCCTGGTCCCAGTATGGTGAGATTCGCCGTAAGCTGGCAATGATACCGGGTAGCACCCTGATGACATGGTCGATTTCGGCGCCGGTAGTGTAGCGGCTGGTGCTGATCCGCAGGCTGCCGTGGGCCGCCGAAAACGGGATGTCCATGGCCTTCAGAACGTGAGACGGGTCCAGCGAACCGGATGTGCAGGCCGACCCGGAAGAGGCGCAGACGCCCTCGTCGGACAGTGCCAGCAGGATGGACTCGCCCTCGACGTACTCGAACGCGAAATTGGTGGTGTTTGGCAGCCGATCGGCCTTGTGGCCATTGACGAAAACGTTAGGTACCTGGTTCAGAATCGACGACTCCAGCCACTGCTGCAACTGGCGCAGTCGTTCCTCGTCGGCGTATGCGGTTCGAGCCAGGTCGCATGCGATGCCCAGCCCGACGATCGCTGCGACGTTTTCGGTGCCGCCCCGCCGCCCCCGTTCCTGGTGCCCACCGATTTGCCAGGGCCTCCAGCGAACCCCGCGCCGCACAAACATCGCTCCGACACCCTTGGGAGCGTGCAGTTTGTGACCAGACATCGTCAGGATGTCGACGTTGGGAAACGTCCGGGCCAGGTTGATCGGCACCTTGCCGACGGTCTGGGTCGCGTCGGTGTGGAACACGATGCGCGGATCCGCGGCCTTGACGATTCGTGACAACTCCACGATGGGAAACATCACGCCCGTTTCGTTGTTGCCGTGCATGATCGACACAATTGCGGTGTCGGCTTCGAGCGCGTGCAACAGTGTGGCCTTGTCCAGGTTCCCGTCGCGGTCGACGCCCAGGCGGGTGACCCGGTAGCCGTTTCGCTCCAGTTCCTTCGCGACCTCCAGGACCGCTGGGTGCTCGACGGTCGTCGTCACGATGTGCCGTCGCTCCGGGTTCGCCCGGAGGGCCCCCCACAGCGCCGCGTTGTTACCCTCGGTCGCCCCTGACGTGAACAAGATTTCGGACTTCGCCCCTGCGCCCACAAGCCTTGCGACCGACTCACGAGCGCGCTCGATTGCGTCCCGTGGCCCCCGGGCCTCGGGGTAGGTCGAACTGGGGTTGTAGAACTGGTCCCGCAGGAACGGCAGCATGGCGTCGACGACCTCAGGCGCGACGGGTGTCGTGGCGTTGTTGTCCAGATAGATGGACGGCGTGCTCCTTGGGCCTCCTACAGCGGGATGACCTCGATCTCGGGGTCGACCTGGCGGCGC
>CAZHDQ010000683.1:0-2041 GCA_964531595.1 uncultured Anaeromyxobacteraceae bacterium | reverse complement strand
CGCCCCAATCCGCTGGGCATAGCGAACCAGCAGTTCCCGTTGCTGGGCCGAAAACGGCTCGCGCCCGACCTTTTCGAACACCAACACACCGTAGGTCTCGGGCCCGAACGCGACCGGGATCATCATGTAGCGGTGGGCACCTAGCAGGCTGTCCAGCAAACCCAGGGCTCCGGTGTGGAAGGCCGGGCCGGCCAGTTCCCGCAACGAAGATGTCTCGGTGACCGCCCGGTCCCGGTAACAGGCATACACCAAGCTACCTACGACGTCCGACACCTGGAAGATTCGGCTTTCCAGCTTCCCCAGCAGCTTTTCGACCTGAAGCAGGTCGGTTTGGCTTGTCGCCATCGCACCGATCCGAATGCGGATCTCGCCCGACCGGACGTCGAATAAGATCAGGTTGGCCGAGGAACATCCCAGCAGCTTCGCAGCGCCTCGGAGGATCGGTTCCAAGACGGGGCCCAGGTTCTTCACACTTGCAGTCGTCACGGATTCCTTCCAACCGTTTTCACGGGTAGCAGATCTGTGGGACAGGGCCTAGCGACGGACTTCCAATACCACAGGGCCGACAAGCCCCGCCGCTATCCGGGTGTCCTGTTTGCCCTTGAACTGTAACACCGTCGCGTCGCCGGCGGCAGCCTCAGCCAGCAGTCCGTTGCGTGCTGGCACGGTCAGCGTAACTGTAACATCAACCGTTTGGCCGGCTAGGTCGGGAGGCATCGCCACCCGGTAAGGTGGAACCTGTGCCGCCCCCAGTCCACGCCCGCCGATAGCCACGTGCGCAACCCCATCTACGTGGCCCAGATCCAGGAACGCACGTTCCCCGGCCGCCAGGGAAGGCAGATCAACAGTCGCGCGGTACACGCCCGGTCCGAACGCGTCCGCGAGCGTACCCATGCCCCGCCAGTCGCCCAGAACCGGTTCCTCCGAACCTCCGTCGGGTGGCCACGGCTGGCCAGCGACCTCAAGCGACCAACCCGTGACCGGGACCAAGCGAACGACCTCACCAGGAACCACACGGGCGGCCAGTGTATCAGCCAGTTCCGTCGGTAGCTGCGGAACGTCACACATCAAAAAGCCCGACCCGTACGCGGGCATCTGGAAGTCGAACATGCCCTGGGCATCTTGTTCCACATTTGCGACCGCTCCGGTCCAGGGATCCGCCCACAGGAGCCGCTCGCAGGCGACATCGAGTCCGGCAGTCAGAGACCGGGCCTCGGGGGACGGATTGCGCACGAAGACCGCGTGCCCGCCACCTTCCAGTTCGCGCCGCACCTGTCGAAATGGCTGGGGAACGGTATGGTACATCAGGGTGCCATTCACGCCCAGAACAATGAGCGCATCCTCCACCTGATCCGGCAGTCCTACCCCCATCACGCGCGCGCCGCTCAGCGTCCGCTGCATCGCGCCGCGAACGGCGGCATCGCCTGATTCCACCTGGTGGTACCCCGGCTGGGCGGACGGCTTGCGCCCCAGGAACACGGCGGCGGCACCCGTTTCCGCGAGATCCCCGACCCTGGCTGCGGCAGCAGGCTGCAGGGTGTCGACATCCAGGAACAGCAACGCCTTGAACCGATTCGACCCGATTGCGATGCCGTCGGCGGTCGCAGTTGCACCCGCCAACCCCTCGTCATTCACCCATTCCCATGTATAGCCCCGGTCCTCCAGATGCTGGAGCGTGGGCCACATAGCCGCAAGGCCGTCAGTCACCGGACCAAGGTACTTGCCACCGAACACAACATCGACCAGTTCAAACAGTTCCTGGCGCCCGGTGTCGGGTTCGTCCTCGAACGCGCCGGCAAACAGGAATTCCATCATGTCGTCCACGCGCGCCAGAGAGGCCGGGACGCCGATCCACGGGTAGTAGACGGCCAGATCCGCCCGAGGATGTCCCTGGCGCAGCACGTGCTGGCAACGTCCCAGGTACCGGTTTATGTCCACGAAGTCATCCCAGAATGGGTCGGTCTCGGACACGTTCGTCGAATAGGTTCCGCTGCCGCCGAACGGCGAACTGAACGGCTGCCAGTCGAACCGCCCGAACACG
>CAZHDQ010000682.1:0-2046 GCA_964531595.1 uncultured Anaeromyxobacteraceae bacterium | reverse complement strand
ACCCAGGAACTGCGCGACGTCCGAGACCATCTGCTTGACCTGTTCAACGGGATGCCATCCGCGCTGATAGTCGTGGACCGTGACGGCCGAGTCATGCGGATCAACACTGCGGCGCTCGAATTGGCCTCGGAAGCGGAAAACCGGATCCTGGGAAATTTTTTCTGGCAGGCATTTCTGTTCCTGGAACCCTACCGGGATCATTTTGGGCTGGTCGTTGCGGGTTCGTTGCGCCCGGAACGCGCTTTCGATTCATTGAGCAAGATGCGACTGGGTTCCCAGACGTGGGGCGTCAGCGTGTTCCCCATCCGCTCAGAAGGTGAGCGGGGGGCTGCGATCCGTCTGGACGAGGTCACCGACCTGGAACTGGCCGAACAGCAGTTGCGGCAGGCCCAGAAGATGGAAACCGTTGGAACGCTCGCGGGTGGGTTGGCGCACGACTTCAACAATTACCTGACTGCCATCACGGGTATTCTTTCGTTGATGGACATCAAGTTGCCGTCGCTGGCCGAACCTACGGCGTCGGTGTTCCAGGGTTATGTGGACCTGATGAACGAGTCGGCGGGACGGGCGGCGCAATTGGTCCAGCAGTTGCTGACGTTCGCTCGCAGCCGGGGCCCTGAATTCGTTCCAGTTGACCTGAATATGGCCGTGGCGCGAGCTATGTCGATATGCCGGACATCACTCGATTCTTCGGTGTCGATCGTATTGCGCGTGGGCGATGACCCGGCGATGGTCATGGCCGACCCGGTTCAGATCGAACAGGTGTTGCTGAATCTGGTGATAAACGCCGGGCACGCGATGACTATCATGCGGCCCCCGGAACAGGCTGTCGGAGGCACACTGACGGTGTCGGTTTCACAGGCAGCCGAGGGGCGCAGGCGACCGGACCCGCAGCGCGGTCTCAGGGGTGATGACCGCTGGTGGGTTCTGTCCGTGTCGGACACCGGTGTGGGGATGGATGCAGCCACCCGCGAAAAGGTGTTTGATCCGTTTTTTTCAGGAAAGACCAAGCAGGTTGGCAGCGGCTTGGGCCTGACGATGGTCTACAACATTGTGCGAAACCACAACGGGCTCATCGACATACGGTCGCTTCCCGGTGTCGGGACCACTTTCGATGTGTTGCTGCCGGCGGCCTGCGACCAGTCGCTGGTGAAGGATTCGGGTCGCGATGTTCAGCGGCCGAACGGCGGGTTTTTCGGGGCCGGTCGCGTGCTGGTGGTGGACGACGAGGCGATCGTGCTCCAGACCCTGCGGGTGATGCTGGAAGAATGTGGATACGACGTCCTGACGGCTCAGACGCCGGAGGCCGCGATGATGGTCTATATTGACCGTCACGTTGACATCGATTTGGTGATTCTGGACCTCGTGATGCCAGGGGCTTCCGGGATCGATGTGTTCAGGCAGATGCGGAAAATCGATCCGGGTGTGCGCGTCATACTGGCAAGCGGGAACCTTCAGGATCCGCGGACCAACGCCGTCGACATGAAGGGGGCATCGGCCTGCATCCAGAAGCCCTATCGGTTGGACGATCTGTGTCGTGTGTTGGGCGGCGTGATGGGTAGCGACCCGGCCTCACCAGAATGCCGGTTGTAAGCGGTCTTCAGGCCGGGGCGATTCAGAGGGCGACGACCGCTTCGATACCCAGATCCGCGTCCGAAAGTTGGCGCGTCACGGCATCCTTGTCTGTCCAATTAAAACGTAGGCAAAATCCACAGTTAGAGCTCAATTGGCGTGGCACCGCGATCAGTTTGTGAGTCAAGCCGGCGGCTACTAGACGCCTTTCTGCCGCCAGGGCCCCCTGCACCGACCGGAACAACACCACGCCGAAGGTGGGGGACGTTTCACATTTCGACAACGCGTCCCGCCTCCAGGAGTATTGTGGCGATGTCGTACATATTCGACACGTGCCCCACGGCCAGTTTGTCCGCCAGTCCGAAGTAGTCCAGGCAGGCCCCGCATGCAAGGATCTGTATGCCCTGGTCAGCCAGGATGCGGAGGTCGTCCAGCGTGCGCGACCCCTCGACGGCCAACTTTACGCCCGAGTTC
>CAZHDQ010000681.1:0-2051 GCA_964531595.1 uncultured Anaeromyxobacteraceae bacterium | reverse complement strand
CCGCCCATGGGCCGTCTCTTCCTAACGACCGGCGTGCTGGGGGGCTTCACGACCTACTCGACGTTCAACTACGAGACGCTCCGGTTGCTGGAGGATGGGCACATGGGAACCGCTGTGGTCAACATAGGCGTGACGGTCCTGGGCTGCTTGCTGGCCGGGGTGATCGGTCTGAAGGTGGGGAGCCTGGTCTCGGGCTGGACAGGGTAGAATCGAGGGGCAGCATCAGGAAGGCCGTCACCGGGAAGCTGGGCGTGGAGGTGCAGGATGGACGTGGCAAAGCGGGTCCGCATATATATCAACGAGGAGGACCGGTTCGACCACCGATCCCTGGCTGCGGCGCTACTCACCTTCCTGCGCGACGAGAACGTGGCCGGGGCCACGTTGTATAGAGCAACCGAGGGCTTCGGCGCCGCGGGCGACGTGCACACCAGCCGCTTTGTGGACGTGCGCTGGAACCTCCCCGTAGTCGTCGAGTGGATCGACGCACCCGACCGCGTTGCGCTTCTGCTGCCTCGGGTGAAGGAGATGGTGCAGCGGGGGTTGATCACCGTTGACGACACCGAGGTGGTGCTGCACTCGCCTGTCCCGATCCGAGGGATTCCCCGGCAGGCCACCGTCGCGGACGTAATGTCCGTCGATGTCACGACCGTGGGGCCCGACGCGCCGCTGCATCAGATTGTGGACCTGGTGGTCGGCAAGTCCTACCGGGCGATCCCTGTCGTGCAGGACGGGGTGCCGGTCGGAATCATCACGAACTCGGACCTTGTGACTCGCGGCGGGTTGGCTGTGCGAGTGGAACTGCTCACGACCCTGGACGACGCCCAGTATCGCGCAGAAATCGATCAGCTAGCGGGCGCAGCCAAAACTGCGGCTGACGTGATGACCCCGAATCCGGTCTGCGTGGTCGGGACGATTCCGCTGTCGGAAGCGGCAACCATGATGTGCCGCCGCAGGTTGAAACGGCTCCCGGTCCTCGATGCCGATGGGCGACTGGCGGGCATTGTCAGTCGGGCCGACGTGCTGTTCAAAGTCGCGGGAGGCTTCGCAACGGCCGAGGCGGCCGACCACTTGGGCGGACTGCTGGGCGACACCCCAGTTGCCCGAGTGATGCGGAGGGATCCGCCGGTCGTGCATACCGACACACCGATGCCAGAGGTCCTCCAGGCGGTGATTTCGACGCGCCTGAACCGTGCACTGGTTGTGGACGCGGACCGACGCGTGGTCGGCCTGGTCTCGGACGCAGAGTTACTTGTCCGACTGGCGCCCACCCTGCGACCTGGCGTGCTGCGCTCTTTGATGAGCCGTCTACCCTTCGCTTCGTCAACGGTGGAGGGACAAACCGAGCGTCGCCAACTGAACGCCCGCACGGCCGCAGACCTGATGGTGACCGGCGTCGCGACAGTCCGGGAAGACGCGAAGGTCCGGGACGCCATCGCTGCCATGATGGCCGGGAGCCAGAAGGTCGCGGCCGTGATCGATGTGAAGGGTCGCTTGGTCGGGGTCCTGGACCGGGCGGATCTGCTTTACGGCCTGCTCGACTCCGGGCCAGGTTGAGTCCGAGGATGAACCCTGCGGCCGGCGTACTGGAGGACGGTGAACTGTCGTTTCCGACGGCGGACAACCGCCCGGGGCCACCCGGCCGCACCCGAAATCGTGGGCTGTCTCCGTTTCTCCCATTCCTGCCTTTGTCGTCCATGTACCGTCCGCCGCGAAAGGCGGCTAGACTCGCGCAACCCTTGGCGGTAACGGGGGCGTCGCAGCATGGAAGCCATCGGCCGGTTCCTGTCGGAGCTTTCCGGGTACATCTGGGGGGTGCCTCTGCTGGTCCTGCTGTTCGGGACGCACCTGTTCCTGACGTTCCGGCTGCGCTTCCCGCAGCGTTACATCATCACGGCGATCCGGCTGTCCCTGAAGCGCAGCGATGGCGGCTCGGGTGACGTCAGCCCGTTCGGGGCGCTGACGACCGCCCTGGCAGCCACCATCGGCACGGGTAACATCGTGGGCGTAGCCACTGCGGTCGCGGCCGGCGGTCCCGGGGCCGTCCTGTGGAT
>CAZHDQ010000680.1:0-2061 GCA_964531595.1 uncultured Anaeromyxobacteraceae bacterium | reverse complement strand
GCCCACGGATCGACCGCGGCTCTTATGTTGCTGACCGACGCGGTCAAGAAGGGCGGCGTGATGGCGTCGTCGTCGGTCGGCGGGCTGTCCGGCGCGTTCATCCCGATCAGCGAGGACGGCGGCATGGTCGATTCGACCCGGCTGGGCGCCATGACGCTGGACAAACTGGAGGCGATGACCGCGATCTGCAGCGTCGGCCTGGACATGGTCGCGTTACCCGGCGATACGCCGCCCGAAACGATTGCAGCAATCATCGCCGACGAGATGGCGATTGGCGTGATGAACCACAAGACGACCGCTTGCCGCCTGCTGCCGGTGCCGGGGGCCGGTCCACTGGACACGGTGGACCTTGGGGGGCTGCTGGGCGAATTGATCGTGATGGACGTAAAACGGTTCGATGTCAGCACGTTCATTCGGCGCGGCGGGCGGATCCCGGCGCCGCTGACAGCGCTTCGGAACTGACTACGTTCGGGCGTACCTTCAGAATTGACACCCCCAGTCGCAGCGCTAGAATAGGGCGCATGTTTGTTATCGACTTCATTCGTGAGTTGTTCCAGTCGCGCGTCCAGGGCGTGAAGGGGACAGCTAAGGGCAAGGCCTACAACGTCCAGGCGCGTTCCCGCGGCAAGGCCGCAAGCACGTTCAATGCCGGGGTGGACGGCAGTGTCAAGAAGGCGAAGGGTGTCGGACGCGGCGGTAAGTCCGATCCGTCCGGTAAGCCCGAATCGTCTGGCAAGCCCGGGGGCGACCCGGAAAGGAAGGGGAAGAAGATGGGACTCCCGTTCTTCGGCAAAAAGGGAGGGCGGCAGGGGCCGTCCGAGGCGGATCTCGAGGAACTGGGCGACGCCAAGACCCAGTTGGTCAACGTGGCCCAGTTTGAAGACGCTGGGCAGAAGTCGTGTGTCGGCTGGATCGTGATCATGAGTGGTGCCCAGGAAGGACGCGATTTTCGGCTGGTCGCCGGGCGCAACCGGATCGGGACCGACGCGGACATGGAAGTGGTGTTGACCGACCCCTATGTATCGTCGCATCACGCAACCATCGTTTACAACGACGAGGGTGTCTACCAGATCAGCGACGCCGGTTCGACCAACGGGACCAAGGTAAACGGTAAGCGGGTCATGCAGGCCATTATCGTTGACAACGATTCGCTGCAGATCGGTCATGTCGATCTGCGCTTCAAGGCCCTCTATTGAAATCCCGGGCTTCGCTTCGGAGCCCGCGGCGCTGGGGGATGCAATGGGACGACTGGTTGGGTGGCTGGCGGGATTTGCGGCGGTCGTGCTGTGCTGCACTGCGGCGTGGGCGAACGACCTGACAGTCCGGGCGTTCAACGCCTCAAGCTACACCGATGCGTCGAAACTGACGTTCTGGGTGGACGCCCGCGACGAAAACGGGCCGGTCGAGGGGCTCGGGAACGCGCGGTGGGGGCTGGCCTGGGGCGATCGGCCGCTGGAGGCCACCGCCGTCGCGGCGCCGTATCGTTCGCGGGACCTGCTGACGTCGGTGTTGGTCATGCTACCCGCGACGCCGAACTTCACGGGTCGCGACGATACGCCCGAGGACAAGGAGCGGATGCGCCCCCCGTTGCGGTATGTCCTGGAGGGACTCGAGACACTGAAAGCGTCGATCGCCCCCAAGGACCATCTGGCCGTGGGTTGCTACGACTCGGCTAAGGCCGATCCGGTCAAACTGTCTGGCTCGATTCGCGATTCGGACCGGGTCCAGTTGCCAGACGTCGGCCGCGTCGAGCGCGACTGCACGTTTACGACGGGGGCAGGCAACGAACTGCCGCGCCTTCAGACGCTAATGATGGGCGCGGTCAAGGCGTGGATGTCGAAGGCCCAGGTCAAGGGGGCCAAGCGTCACATCGTGATCCTGGTGGCCGACGGATCCAGCAAGGAACGCGTCAGCGCCGACTGGTTCCGCCAGTTGCCCCACCTGGATGACCCGGAAGCCTGGATGGAACTGTACGTCGTCGGCTTGGAGGACGGCCACGACCCCGAGAATCTCGAGGCGTTGTCGAAGGAAGGCGGTTATCTGCCGGCCGCAGAGGGCCAA
>CAZHDQ010000679.1:0-2064 GCA_964531595.1 uncultured Anaeromyxobacteraceae bacterium | reverse complement strand
GGATGAAGGCGTGCCGTCTATGCGCGCCTTCTACCTGGAAAACTCGCTGGGTGCGCTGGACTTCCGGACGCTGTTCCTACCCGTGCCGGATGGGGACCAGGTGGTCGCGGTCACGGTGCCCCATTCCAGGGCCTTCTACCGTGTGTTCCACCATGTCGGCAATCCGGATGGCTACAAGACCGAATCGCAAGGGCAACAGCGGGAACAGGATTTGTGGCAGTTGGTGCTGGCCGAAGTGGCCGACCAGATTCCCGTGGACGTGAACCTGGATGCGGACGGCGACGGGTGGGTCGATAATGTCATCTTCATGGTCCAGGGATGGTCGGATGCGTGGTCGGACGTGCTTTGGCCGCACATGTGGGAACTGTGGGAACCCTTCCAATTGGGCAACGGCAAGGTCCGCACATTCAATTTGGAGTTTACAACCCTGATGATCCTGTCCCCGGGGACGTTCGCCCACGAGATGTTTCATTCGCTGGGGGCGCCGGACCTTTACCACTATAGCCAGGACAAGCTGACGCCGGTGGGACCGTGGGACCCGATGGAACACACGGCGAAGGGACCCCAGCACTTTTTGTCCTACATGAAATGGCGCTATGGCGGGTGGATTCCCGAAATCCAGACGATCGCGGACGGTGGTCAGTTCGAATTGCATCCATCGTGGGAAGCGGGTGCCCAGGCGCTGCGTGTCAACGTGCCCGAGTCGACATCGGAATACTTCATCCTGGAATACCGGCGAAAGGTGGGTACGTTTGAATCGACGCTGCCCGGTTCGGGGCTGATCGCGTACCGGATCGACACCAAGCGCGACGGGCACGGCAATCGGAATGGGCCGCCAGACGAAGTGTACGTGCTGAGACCCGGCGGATCTCCGACGAAGGACGGCGAGGTGAAATACGCGTTCCTGTCAGCGGCGTCCGGGCGAACGAACATTAGCGCCTGGTCCGAAACGCGGCCGTATTTGACCGATGGGACCGACGTGACCCTGCGCGTGTACGACGTGGGCGAGGCCGGGGACACCATCCAATTCAAGGTGTGCCTGGCTGCTCCAGACTGCGGCGAACGCGTGTGCGGCGACGATGGGTGCGGCGGTTTGTGCGGGCTTTGCGACGATGGGCTGCGGTGCCGCGTCGATGATGGGCTTTGCGAACCCTGTTCCTGCGAAGGGCGTGCGTGTGGTGACGATGGTTGCGGTGCGTCTTGCGGGACATGCGACGACGGCGAAGCGTGTACTGTGGATTCCTGCCAGGATTTCGCGTGCGTGTTCCAGATCGCCCCGGAAGGGACTGTGTGCGACGACGGCGACCCCCAAACTATCGACGACGTGTGCGACGCGTTGGGGGCTTGTACCGGAACGGTGTTGCTGCCGGAACCTGAACCCGAACCGGTGCCGGATTCGAACGAATCAGCGGACGGTGCCACACGCGATGCATGGGCAGGGGAGGGCGTTTCGGTTACATCGCACGACGCCGGTCCCGATGTGATGACCGACACGAAGGCCACGACGGATGTCTCGATTCCAGGGACGCGGGCGGCATCCGGCGGTTGCGCGGCGGTTGGCGGTCCGACGGGCGGTGGTACGACGGGCCACGCCTGGGCAGCAGCCTTCCTGATCGTTGCCATCGTTTTGCGGCGTCGTATGCGGACGGGTCGATAGCGCGGAGATCAACCCCGCAGGCGCAGGATGTATCCGCCGAAGAGCACCGTGGCCAGGGTGCCCAGGAACAGGGCGGGGGCGAACGGGATCGTGCGGTTGATCCACAGGCGGCCACCCTTACCGCGGTCGATCCACCAGCGCCGCAGCGTCTCGACTTGCTCCTTGGACAGGCCGTCCGGACCCATGGGACCCATCTTGTGACTCGCCATATCCTTGTCCTCTTTCAGGACTTCCAGGGTCTTGCGGGCCAAAAGCATTCTGGGGCGCAGTTCCCACAGTTTGATCGGTTTGAAATCGAACACGTTCAAGTACAACTCGTAGACGATCAGGAAGACCACCAATCCCAGCATCAAGGCGCCGACGTGGAGCACGGATGCCAGGTTGTATCCGGGCGACGGGTACAGCGT
>CAZHDQ010000678.1:0-2064 GCA_964531595.1 uncultured Anaeromyxobacteraceae bacterium | reverse complement strand
GAAGCCTCGCTGATCGACGCGCTCGATGCGCGACGGGTGCTACTTGACGTCCGACGAGAGGAGGTCGAGAACCTCTACCAAGCCCGCCTGGACTGCACGACCCTGCAACTGATGACGGGAGAAGACCATGAAGATTGACCGTTTATTCCGGCCCTTGGCGCTGTCGATGATGTCGGTCTGCCTCGCATTGGCATGCACTCGCCCCGAGGCCGCTGCCCCAGCGACTCGCGAAGCCCTCGAACATGCGCATGACCACCCCGGTGAATCCGACCTGGACCGCCCAATCGAGGCGCTGTTCGGAGACACCTGCGAACACGGCCTCCAGACGTTCGAATGCGACGAGTGTCGCTACGAGGTCGGCGTCGTGAAGGTCGATGCATCGCTGTTCGAGGATGGCCTGATCCGGACGGCCCGCGCCGTCGAACGGGCCGTCGAGGCACCGATCGCGTTGACAGGCGAAGTCCGGTTCGACGAACGACTCGTGGCGCACCTCGCGTCCCGCACGGACGGCGTAATCCGGAAGGTCCACGTCCAGATCGGGGACCTCGTCGACGCCGGCCAACCGCTGGTCGAGGTGGACAGCCTGGAGCAGGGCGACGCACAGGGCGAATACCTGTCCGCTCGCGCGGCACGGGCCCTGGCTGACCGGACGAACGCCCGCCAGCAAGCGTTGCGCCGCGACGGCATATCTTCCGAACGTGAAACCCTGGAGGCCAGCCAGGCCCTGGAGGCGGCGGACATCCGGGTCCGGTCGGCGTCCGAACGACTGCTACGACTGGGCCTGGAACGGGCGGACATGCTGGCACTGGGTCGTTCCTCCCACCTGGGGACCGCGCAGGGGCGACTGGTCCTTCGGGCACCCATGGTCGGCCGGGTCATGGACATGCACGCCGTGGCCGGTGAGGCAGCGAAGGCCGGCGAGACCCTGATCATGGTCGGCCGAACGGACCCGGTCCGAGTCTTCGCGGACCTGTACGAAAACCACCTGGCCCAAGTCCAGGCGCTGCTCAACGATGGGCCGGCGCCGGCCGTTATTACAGTCAAGGCGTTTTCGGACCGCCGGTTCCCCGGAACACTCGACCTGCTGGGATCGGTCATGGACCGCGACTCCCGGACCGTCAAAGCACGCGTCACCGTCCCCAACCCTAACGGCGCCCTGCGACCCGGCATGTTCGCCGAGGTCCACGTCGGCCTACCCGGAGGCGAGCGCGCTGTCGTGGTGCCGCGCACGGCCGTGTTGCACGACGAGGGCCGCGCGTTCGTGTTCGTACCGCACCTGGGCGACTACTGGGTCCGGCGCCCCGTGGATACGGGCCGGGAATGGGACGGATGGGTCGAGATCACAGGCGGGCTGGAGGCCGGCCGACAGGTTGCCACCGATGGCGCCTTCCTGCTGAAGTCGGACGTATTGCGATCGAAGATGGGCGCAGGCTGCGCGGACTAGGGGAATTCCATGAAACGATTTGCCATATGGCTGATGCACCACCCCGTTCCCGTTCTCGTCGCGGCTGCGGTAGTGGCGATCGCCGGTGCCTGGGCCTGGACGCGGTTGCCGATCGACGCGTTCCCAGACGTCACGAACGTCCAGGTCATGGTCCTGTCGACCGCGCCAGGACTGGCGGCTCTGGACGTCGAGCAGCAGGTCAGTTACCCGATCGAGCAGCAGATGCGGGGCTTGCCCAGGGTCCGCGAGGTCCGCTCACTATCGCGAGCAGGACTGTCCCAGGTCGTTGTGGTCTTCGACGACGGTGCCGACACCTGGTGGACCCGCCAGGTCGTCTTTGAGCGACTGGCAGAGGTCCGCGACCGCCTGCCGCCAGGGGTCGTGCCCGAACTGGGCCCGATCAGCACCGGCCTGGGCGAGATCTACCAGTACACGTTGGAGAGTGACCGCCACACCCCGACCGAGTTGCGCACGATCCAGGACTGGATCGTCGCGCCGCGCCTGGAACCGGTCCCCGGCGTCAATGAAATCAACAGTTTCGGCGGTTTTGTCAAGCAATACCAGGTCCTTGTAAACCCCGACCGGTTGGTCGCGTACGACTTGACACTGGCCGACGTAGT
>CAZHDQ010000677.1:0-2066 GCA_964531595.1 uncultured Anaeromyxobacteraceae bacterium | reverse complement strand
AGGACAGTGACAGCGCGGGGTAGTTCAATTGGATCGACACATCACTGTGCGGTTCCAGTGTGAACGACGGACCGATGTCCCAAACCCCCTGCCAGGTAAACAGGTCCAAAAGGCCGAACACGTTGTGGCGGGAGTGGAATCCGGGACGGTAGCCCCGACTGCGATCGTCAAAGGGATTGGAATCCCCGGTTGCGAGCGAAAAGAACACGCCCAACGCGGGGTGCATCGGCGCGGAAAACCGGTAACTTGCATCCGCGTGGCACATCGCGGCCAAATGCGATGCCTCCAGGGGCTTGGCCGACAGGTCACGGACCTCAACACGCCCGAACTGGACCGCCCCTTCGACCTCAATCCGCAGGCCTTTAACGGGACGCCCCACGAGCCTTGCGCCGACGGTGCCTATCTTTTCGACCGCCGTGTTGAACCCGTCATCCAGGTACAGCCCGTACAGTTCAGCCTCCAGGGCGTCCAGGGCATCCGTGCGCAGGTACAGACCCGAAAATACCGAATAGGGCGACTGGCCGCGGCCCGACTGGAACACCGGCGCAATGCCAGTGCGGACCAGGGTCGTGAAGGCGTCCGCCTGGATCACCCTGGGGCGCTGGTAGGAAACCCTCACGCCGTCGAACACCTGCCCGATCGCGTTCGAGTCGCGCGAGGACACCTGCCGCCTGGCGCCGAAATCCAGCCGCATCCGGCCGGCCTGTACGTCCACCCCGGATCCAGCGATGTTCTTGACCCGAAAGAAGCCCTCGAACAAGTCCATCGAATGCCCATTCGAGGTCGTCGAGCCCTCCTCCGCCCATTCGCGGGCATCTTGCATCACCACGACCATCTCGATATCGGGAGTGAACTGCAGCGTCAGACCCGCGCGCAGTCTGTGCTGGACGAACAAATCGTCGTCGCTGAGCCCAGCATCCAGGTCGTACCGGTTGGTTTCGGCAATGGTCCGCAGGCGGAGCGTGATTGTTGGGATCAGCTTTGGCCCAACCTTCTTTTCCGGTTTCGCAGCAGATTCCAATTCGGCGACCCGACTTTGAGCAGTGGCCAGTTCGGCCTCAACCGCCTTGAGGCGTTCCTCGGCAGATGACGCCCGCTCGCCGGCCTGCCGGCTCAGGCGCTCCTCAATCGCTTTAATCCTGGCCTTGAGTGCCTTCAGTTCCTTGCCCTGGGACGCCTTCGCGGCGTTCAGGTCGTCCAGTTCATCCACCAGCACATCCAGACCAACGATCTGGGCCACTGCGGGTCGCCCGATCGCAACGACGCCAACCAGCAACGCGCATGCAAATGCGAGCCATCTGGCCATGGGGAACCTCCATCGAAACCCATTTTCTGCACGCACTTTAACAGCCTCACGGCATCCTGGCCAAGCCCCGCCGGACTGTGGACCTACGGGATTTTCCACCACGCTACCTCGCACTGGCCGTGGATCCTCAGCAGGTCAGCCATCCAGTTGGTCGCTTCGGAGACCTCGACGACCAGATCCGCCGGGCCGTACACCAACCCCAGTGCGCGCGTTGTGTCAGAGTCCGTCTTCGTCGCCTGGGAGTCCTTGACCGGCGTAGCAACCGGCCGATCGTCGGGGAGCGCCGCGCCCAGTAACAGGTCCTGCAATGCCAGTTCCTGCCCCGATGGGTTGAAGACGTAGGATTCTCCCTCGCGCCCGAACCGGACTACGAACGCTTCGGTACCCGCCCGGTCCAAGTCGATCACCGATATCGGGAAACGGGATACCAGCGAGACCAGGTTGTTGACGTCGGCCAACAGATTGATGCGGGGAAACACCCCTTCAGTTGCGGCCCGGACCAGATATTCCGATGCCGGTTTCCCGCGCCCCGTCGGCTTGTAGCGCCCGTGCCGCAGCATGTCGCGCACCGCCGAACGCCGCGGGTCGTCGCCGGGTTCTCCCAACCGCGACACGCCAGCGACCTGGCGTTCGATTTCGTCCCACAGCGCGTCAGGCGAAGCGACGTTTGCGCAGCCTTCCACGACAATCACCCCGACGGCCAAGCCGGGCGCTTCCAGGGAAACGGTCACAGAATGCTCCACGCGGGCCTCCGCTAAGC
>CAZHDQ010000676.1:0-2067 GCA_964531595.1 uncultured Anaeromyxobacteraceae bacterium | reverse complement strand
TCGGCGACGACAACAAAGTCGAACGGGTTCCCGACACCTTCCTCGACGAGATCAAGCGTCTCGTCCTGTCGGCGAAGGACATGCCCGAGGACGACGGAGACATCATCGACGCGCAGTAGCGCGACACAAGGACCCACGGCCCGCGGAGCACCCCTCCGCGGGCTTTTTCATGCCATGAAACTGAAGCCGATCGGAAACAGGCTGCTGGTGGCCTACACCAGCCGTCCGGAACAGGCCTGCGGGATCTACCTCCCGGAGAACCGCGACACGGAGGCCATCATCGTCCGCGCGGGCGACCGGGTGCAGGACCCCGAACTGAAGCCGGGCACCCGCGTCATCGTGCCGGAGACCGGTCTTGTGGAGATCCACATCAACCGGAGGCCCTATTATCTGGTGAAGGAGAGCCAGCTGCTGGGGGTGCTGTCGTGAAAAATACAGCAGTATCCCCTGGTAAATAGAACGTAGTGGCAGATCCCATGTCCGGCGTAATTGCCGGATATGGGGGATGCTGCTAAAAATTTTCGGGCGAACGGGACGGCGCTCTGATGGGCCTGAAACTTTTTTCAGCCGACCGGTATTGACAATACCAGACCAAGGTGCTATAGTGCGCCCCATGAACACGAGACTCACTAAGGCCGCCCGCGTTCTCGGGCGAGAGACATCGGTGCGCAAGCGGGAGAGCTCGCGCAAGAACATACAGCTGGCCCGCAGGCGGCTGCAGGAGATCATCGAGACCGGGAAGCAAGTGCTGACCGCGAAAGAGGATGGGGCTCGGGGATGACTTATGCAATCGACTTTGAAACGTATTACGACAAGGACTATTCGCTGACCAATATGTCGCCGTGGGACTACGTCCACGACAGGAGATTCGATGCCTACCTTGTCAGCGTCCACGGGGAGAACCTCGACTACGTCGGGCCCCCTGGCGAATTCGACTGGAAGAAATTAGCCGGCGCCGACATCGTGGCGCACAACATGGCGTTCGACGGCCTCGTGCTGCGCCGCCTGATCGAACTAGGCAGAGTGCCCGACTTCGAGCGCCGAGAGTTCTGTACGGCGGACCTCGCAGTCTACCTCGCCTATCCGCGTAACCTCAAGGGCCTCATGGAGCACCGCTACGGCGTCCACATGAGCAAGGCCGTGCGCACGAACATGCTTGGCAAAACGCTTTTGGACACACTAGCCGACGGCACCTACGCCGATCTGATCAAGTACGCCGGCGACGATGCCCGATCCTGCTACCGGTTCTGGATGGACGACGGACACCTCTGGCCGGAATGGGAGCGCGAGGCATCGCGCATCAACCGCGAGGCGTGCTGGTACGGAGTGCGCATCGACCGGAAGACCGTCGAGGAATCCCTCGACAAGCTCGTCAAGCTGCGGGACGCGGCCGAGCGTCTGCTTCCGTGGGTGAACCCAGAGGACCCGGACGAGAAGCCCGAGAAGCCCGGTTCACTTCCATCACTGTCGCGCTTCCTGCGCAACAACGGCATTACGCCGCCGACCACCTACAAGAAGGACTCGCCAGAGATGGTGGAGCTCGAGAAATCCACGCGGGATCATCCGGTCGTCGGACCAGTCATCCAAGCCCGGCTCGACCACGCGTCGCTCACCCCGCACATCGCGCGGCTGGAGACGATGCTTAAGTCCTCGGACGACAATGGCATCCTACGGTTCTCGTTAAAATACTACGGGGCGCACACAGGCCGCAATTCATCGGGGTCAGAGGACGAGTCCGGAGCCAAGGGCAAGGTCTCGATCTTCAATCCGCTCAACCTCCCCAAGGAACCGGTGTTCGGCGTCGACCTCCGAGGCACCCTGATCCCGCGGGAGGGTTGTAAATTCGTCAACTTCGACTTCGGGCAGATCGAGGCGCGCACCATCCTCTGGCTGGCGGGGCACCACAAGATGCTCGACCAGATGCGAAGGGCGGGCGGCAACATCTACATCGCCTACGCCATCCTCATCGGCTGGGCGAAGCCGGAAGATGTAGATACGGACGAGAAGCTCCGCGCATGGAAGCACACGGACAAGTACGCCCTGATCAAGTCGGTCGTGCTGGCACAT
>CAZHDQ010000675.1:0-2072 GCA_964531595.1 uncultured Anaeromyxobacteraceae bacterium | reverse complement strand
TTGCGTGACTCCGTCACAGAACGAGATCAGCGGGTAGGTCCCCTCGGGGTTGAATTCCGCATTAATGTTGAACGGATAATCGACCACCATCGGGTTTGCGCACTTGTCCGGGGTGTCGATCCATTCCGGGTCGACGCCTGGCGGCAACAGTGGGTTGTCGGGGTTGTAGAACATGAAGTTGCCGAACGCGTAGACCATGCTGTTGAGCACGTCGAAGTAGTTTTCGCGGTCCCAGGTCCCACCGTCATTATCGTAGTGAAAGTGATTGAAATCCCAGTAGTATTCGTAAGGCTGCCGTTTGATGCTGTTACCGCAGAACACCATCGGGTTTTCAGGGTTGTTGATGTCCGCCAGGACCTCGGGTTGAAGAAGTTGGTCCATCGGGCAGAACCCGGCGCCCAGCATGCCCTTCATCAGGTGCCCAACGTAACGGTAGTCGACGTACCCGCCCATCGCACCGACGGTGTCGAACTTTTCGGGGTAATGGCCCGCAACCGTCAGCGCCGCCGCTCCCATCGACACGCCCGCGATCGCACGGAACGTGAAGTGCCGCGTTTCCATCGGGACGTCTTCTTCGGCCGTGTCCTTGCCCAGATCCCCAACGCCCGGGTCCTCTTGCACATCTACCGGAGGCTCGAGCACGTCCCCTTCGCCCACGTCGTCCGCGGTTTCGGCCAACACCGCGTCGTCGGCGTCGTTCGGCTGGTACTGGTCCAACACCCCGTTATCCGTCGTCGTGTCCGCACCGTCGCCGCAGCCCACCAGCACCAGCGCCAGCCCGGCGGCCAGCAGTATCCCTTTGAAATGATTCAAATTTGCCTCCTAAGGTCGAGTCGCAGCGGCGCATTTCCTGCTACCGTTCGCCGAATTGTAGGGGACCACGCCTTCCACGACAACAGCTAATCGCAGGATTCACCGCGCTTGGACTCTTGCGTGGCACTACCGGATGCGAAATCCGTGACGAACGGGGCCGTGACCGCGCCCCAACCCGGGGGCTTCCGCCACAGCGCGCGTGATGTATTGCTTGGCTATGGTGATCGCTTCAAGGGGCCCGAGCCCTAGCGCAAGGTTCGCGGCGATGGCCGCCGAAAAAGTACACCCGGTTCCGTGGGTGTTCCTTGATGGCGACCGCACCCCGGAAAGCGCCGTCCAGTCGGTCCCGTCCCAGATAAAGTCGACCGAGACATCCGGGGGCGTGAACGGATTGTGCCCGCCCTTCATGACGACGACCGCTGGACCCATGGCCCGGATCGCGCGGGCGGCCTCGCGAAAGTCCGCCTCGGTCGCAAGTGACGCGCCCACCAAGGCCTCGGCCTCGGGCACGTTCGGCGTGACCACCGCTGCCAACGGGAAGATGCGCGACACCAATTCATGCACGGCTTCGGGGTCAATCAGCGGGTCACCACCCTTGGCGCACATCACAGGGTCAACGACCAGCCCACGCTTACCCAGGTGTTGCAAGGCGTCTGCGATCGCGCGGATCGTCGGCCCGTCCACCAACATACCGGTTTTGATGGCGTCGGCCCCGATGTCGTCCAGGCAACTGGCAATCTGCTGGGCCACGAACGCCGGCGGCACCGGGAAAACACCCTGCACGCCGACCGTATTTTCGGCCACGACGGCCGTAACGACCGACTGGCCGAATACCCCGAACGCCTCGAAGGTCTTGATGTCGGCCTGGATTCCGGCGCCTCCGGAACAGTCGGATCCCGCAATCGTCAATCCGACCGGTTCATGCCGCGTCGATATTTTCACCAGTTACACCTCTCAATCCATGGCGACGAATGGTAGATGGAGGCAGTTTGCTCCATGTTTCCATCCACTCGGTAGCAAGGTGAAGATAGTCCAAGGCTCGTCACTGAATCAAGGCGGACCTGCACAGACGGACCTGCACAAAGAAGCCACCGTGAACCACCGTCACAAATTTCTACATCCTGAAATCATTGAGCATGCTGCTGTCGTGGTTTCACCAATCCGGTGAGGGGTCCGGTCGGGGTGGCCGGCTCCGCTCCGGGCACCCCCCCCCCGCCCCTTCCCGAGTGGCACGGGGCCTTCTCCTCCGCCGGGAGCTA
>CAZHDQ010000674.1:0-2076 GCA_964531595.1 uncultured Anaeromyxobacteraceae bacterium | reverse complement strand
ACCATGAAGTCCTTCGCTGAGCACCGTATACTGCCGCAGCACCTTGCCAGAAAAGCGCTGGTCTACATCCGACAATCATCGCCTGGACAGGTCAGAGTCAATGTAGAAAGTACCCGCGTACAACTCGGGCTGCGCGAAAAAGCATTCGCCCTCGGATGGTCCAATCCCCAGGTCGTTGATGACGATCTCGGCATCTCGGCCGCAGGATTCGCAGACCGACCAGGCTTCCAGAGGATGCTGGCCCAGATCGCCTTGCGCGAAGTCGGGATTATCCTATGTGTCGATGCATCGCGCCTGTCACGAAACTCCAAGGATTGGGCCAACCTCTTCGAACTCTGCGGCTATTTCGACACCTTGATCGCCGACATCGACCAAGTCTACGACCTGGCGCACCCAAACGACCGCCTTGTCCTCGGAATCAAGGGCACTGTCTCAGAACTGGAACTGTCCGTACTCAGGACCAGGCTCAAAATGGGCTCCGAGGCAAAGGCGGCCCGCGGCGAATTGAAATTCATCGTACCGCCAGGATACGCACATGACCACGCCGGACGCATCGTCCAGGACCCCGATGTCCGCGTACGAGAGGCCATCGCCCTCATGTTTGACCAGTTCGATCGCGCTTCCAGCCTACGCCAACTCGCCCTGTGGTACCGCGACACCGAAACCAGATTTCCAGTCCGAAAGGTCCACAAGACACGCTCTCTGGCCTGGGAGGTCCCGACTTCCAGCACTCTGTACAAACTTCTGACCCATCCCATATACGCCGGCGTATACACCTACGGTCGCAGGAAAGAGCGCGTGGACTACGTCGACGGAAGACTCGTAAAACGCGTTGAGACCCACACCGACATCGAAAGCTGCCGCGTTTGCATCCGTGACCATCATGGGGCATACATCGACTGGGACCGCTTCATCGCCAACAGGGCCAGGCTCGCCGAGGGCCGCCCGAGGTGGGCCATGCGTGCAAACCGCGGCGCCGTCAAGGGCGGCTCAGCCCTTCTCGTGGGCGTACTCCGCTGCGGCCATTGCGGCAGCACCATCGCCGTATCCTACAAGAAAAGCTCGGCCCTTTACGGGTGCGACCGACGAAACTCTGTTGACAGCGTCAAGTGCCAACTCTCCTTTGGCTCAAAACTCATCGACGCCCGCATCGGCCAGGAACTCTGCCGAGCCCTTTCCCCTTTGGGAATCCGCGCCGCCAAGATAGCGGTCCAAAGAAGGCACGCACAGCAGGCACAGGCAACTCGCGCAGCACGCCTTGCCGTCGAAGCAGCACAGTACGAGGCCGATAGGGCATTCGAGCAATTCGACCTCGTAGACCCCAAGAACCGCCTCGTCGCAGCCTCACTCGAAGAGCGGCTCAACCAGCAACTGTCCGAACTGGCCACGGCCAAGGAAACACTTGCCCAGGTAATCGAAGACAACCCCATCCTGACGACCGAGCAGAGCCGCACCCTTGATGTACTGGCTCGCGATTTCAAGGCGGTCTGGAACCACCCGGCCGCCGACATCACGCTGAAGAAGCGCCTTATCCGGGCGGCCATCCTTGAAATTGTCGTCACTCATCAGCCCGACAAGCAACGTTTGGAGGCCGTAATTCACTGGCAGGGCGGCGTCCACACCAGGGTCCACGTCGAAAAACGTGCGACGCCAAAGGGTTCCAGGGCCGACCCTGAACTCATCGAATTGGTCCGAGCCATAGCCTCTGTCAGTGATGCCGAGATCGCACGCATACTCAACATGAAGAAAATCACGACCCCACGCGGGCTCCGATGGACCCTGGACCGCGTCCGCTCATTCCGGGCACAGCATCACATCCTCTACCAGTCTAACGACGACACCGACAAATTCCTTACTTGCAACGAGGCCGCGAAGATCCTGGGAGTCAGCAGGCACGGCGTCGAGGCGCTCATACGCATCGGCGTCCTCCACAACAACCAGACCATCGATTTCGCTCCGTGGAGAATCCCACACGAAGAGGTACACTCCGAGCGTGCTCGTGAGGTCGTACGAGTCATGAAAGCGAACAGAGTGCTACCCAAAAACTTCGCTTTGGGGGGATGTCCCAGCGATCAG
>CAZHDQ010000673.1:0-2080 GCA_964531595.1 uncultured Anaeromyxobacteraceae bacterium | reverse complement strand
GGCATTCCTTCGAGGAACTGGCTCGGGAATTCCCCGGATTTGGGCGATCGCACGCGGTAGCTCTGGAACAGATGACGTCGGAATTGGCCGCCGGACGACTGGAGGCGGCTTCGTCGCTTCTGGACCTGTACGAGTCTTTACCTGTCGTTTCGGACGAACTGCTGGCGGCGTTGTGCGAACAGGCGCTGGAACCGCTCTCGCGTGCCAAGGGGTGGCCCGATGCGTTGCGGCGTGGGATGCGGTTGTGGCGGCGGGTTCGGGGGGAATCCGGGCGCCGAATTGGCAACATTTGCCGTGAGATGGCGTTTGCGCACCTCGCAGACGATGACGCGCGGGCTCTGTGGCCCGAACTGGTCCATGCCATCCTGGACCTGATGCCTGACCATGACGTGCAGCAGCGCCTGTGGGACTGGTACCGCACACGTTTCGAGGGGGCGCCGTCAGACGACGTCAAATTGAGCGTAGGCGTCTTGCTGGGGCAGCGACTCGGACCGCCTTTCCAGGAATGGGCGCGAACAGCGATTCACGAAGGGATCGTGATGCGGCTGGCCGGGATGACCTCGCTGGAGGGGCCCGGTGCGCGTCGCGCCGTACTGCAATCGCTGCTGGAGGCGTCGGACGGCAGCGCTGCGGTCCATGAGACCGTGGTGGATTGGTTCCTTTCGGCCGAGCTACCCAGCGACGAGCGGGCCGACCTGGGGGAATGGCTGTGCGACCGACTGCCCGACACCCCCCATTCGCGCAAGTTGCGTCAAGCGACACGGGAGCTGTTGATGCAGTTGTTGACTGCTCACGCGCGGCCCGAGTTGCAGGTTGGACTGATCGAACGACTGTTCGCGCTGGATCCCGAAGATTCTGCGTTGAAGGCGTTGTTGGATGACATCAAGAAGGCGCGGGCACGATTCGGCTGGCTGGTTGCTGGAATCGGCGCCGCCGCCTTGACGACCATCGTGCTACTAATCATCTTTCTGCGGTGAGGACGGCTTCACGCCGCGAATTTTTTCGAAGGAGTCAACGTGCGCATAAACAACCGCATCCTGGCGCTCGCGGTATTCCTGACCGTGGGAATCCAACATTTTGAGGTGAACGCGATGGAAAACCCGATCCAGGCCCAGTCGATTCGTACTGAACACCTGTCCAATGGGCTGACGGTCTTTTTGATGGAGGACCATTCCGTACCGCTGGTGGCGATTGACGTGAACTACCAAGTTGGCTCCAAGAACGAACGTCCCGGCCGCACTGGATTTGCCCACCTCTTCGAGCATCTGATGTTCCAGGGATCGAAGCACTACGACGACGACTACTTCAAGCCGCTCCAGGACATCGGGGGGCAGGTCAACGGTGCGACCTCGACGGACCGGACGCGTTACTGGGAAATCGTGCCGGCTAGCTTTATAGAACGGGCGCTGTGGCTGGAAGCGGACCGGATGGGTTTCCTGCTGGAGGCCATGACCCAGGAACGGCTGGATAACCAGCGTTCGGTGGTCCAAAACGAGCGGCGGCAGAATTACGACAACCGACCTTACGGGACGGTGTGGGAACGCCTGCTGTCGGTGCTGTACCCGCCGAACCATCCGTATTCCTGGCCAACGATCGGATCGATGGAGGACCTGATGGCGGCCACGTTGGACGACGTGGGCGGGTTTTTCAAGACGTACTATGCGCCGAATAACGCCAGCGTGGCGCTGGTCGGTGATTTCGACCCAGCCGTGGCCCTTGCCTTGGTGGAAATGTACTTCGGTGCAATTCCCCCGGGGCCGCCGGTTTCACGCGTGGACGAATGGGTGCCTGCGCTCGGGACGGATGTGGTGCTCGAGATCGAAGATCGCGTACAACTGCCGCGGAGCTATCGGGTCTGGAACACCGTGCCGCTGTTCCACGCGGAAGATGCCGCGTTGGACGCGTTCGCCCAGATCGTCGGTGGCGGCAAAACGTCGCGGTTGTACCTGGAACTGGTTCACAAGCGGCAGATCGCCCAGGACGCGACCCTTTACCACATGTCGTCCCAGTTGGCCGGCGTGCTGACGATGGTGTTGACGCCCCGGCCCGGACACTCGATCGAGGAAGTCGAGGCGGCGGC
>CAZHDQ010000672.1:0-2081 GCA_964531595.1 uncultured Anaeromyxobacteraceae bacterium | reverse complement strand
CATGTTCGTTGATCCAGGAGTTGAACAGATCGCCGGTCAGGGAATCCTTGTACAGCACAACCCAACCGATTCCGCGCATCGCACCGATGGCCAGAAATTCCTTCTTCCAGGCGTCGAAACTTCCCCAGCGGGTCGTGACGGCCGCCGAAAAATCCTTGCCCGGCGCGCTACCGGCCCCGCCCAGGTTTTCGAAGTAATACTCGTGCAACCGCATACCGTTCCATTCCCAGCCGAAGCGGCGGCGCAGTTCCGCGTACTCAGGCCCGGTCTTCCCCTCGGCCAGCAAACCAGCCAGCAGTTCGGCGGCCTTGTTCGTGTTGGCTACATAGCCGTTGTAGAGGGTGAAGTGGTTCTTGAGCAGCGTGTCCGAAAAGCCCTCCATGCCCAGCAGGTGTTCGAAGTTCTTGGCGTTGTACTGCATCGTTTTCCTCCTTGTTGAAACATCGACGGTCGTGGGACCAACGACATCAAGGATAGATAGCCTGCGACACAACGCAAGGGGCTGGGGGCCAGCAACGGGACTCAGGAGTTCACGCGGCTGGCCCAATCCACGGCACCAGCGACGCGAGGAAGGCATCAAAAAGCGGCAAATCCAGTTGTTGGGGTCCGTCTGAACGTGCCAGATGTGGCCGCGGATGGACCTCGACCATCACACCGTCCGCACCGGCCGCCAGGGCCGCCCGCGCCAACGGGGACAGGATGTCGCGACGCCCGGCAGCGTGGCTGACGTCAACCACTACCGGTAACCGCGCACGCGCCTTCAGCAGCGGGACCGCCGAAATGTCCAGCGTGAACCGCGTATCCCGGGAAAACGTCCGTATGCCACGCTCGCACAGTACCAGTTGGCGGCAACCCGCCTGGTAGACATACTCGGCCGCGTTCAGGAATTCGTCCAGCGTCGCCGCCAGCCCGCGCTTCAGCAGCACGGGACGCCCGGCCGCGCCAACCGCCCTCAACAATTCGAAGTTCGACATGTTGCGCGCGCCGATCTGGAGCATATCGGCGTGCTTTGCGCAGGCGTCAATCCATCGAATGTCCGTGACCTCGGTGACCGTCGCCATGCCGTGCCGACGGGCCACGTCCTGCAAGAGGCGGAGCCCCTCCTCGCCCAACCCCTGGAATGCGTAAGGCGAAGTCCTGGACTTGAATGCACCGGCCCTCAGCAGCCGAACGCCTCGGGCGGCAAGATGCGCGGCGACTTCTTCCATCTGGTCTGGATCCTCGATCGCACAGGGACCGGCGATCAGGACGGGCGCTTCGCCCAGAACCAAGCCACCCAGGGGTACGGACACGTCCGGCAAGCCCGTGCGCCGGGCCACGCCCATGTCGGATATCAGCCCCCGCTCCATCAGTCCCAGTGACGAAGCAAACACCTGCTTGAACAGGTGCCGAATCACCTCGTCGGAAAACGGCCCGCGGTTGCGCGCGACCAGGGCGTCCAGCATCTCTTGCTCACGTGACGGACTGAACAGGTCCAGGCGGTCGCGGCGCTTGATGCTGGACAAACGAACCACGCATTCGGCGCGACGTGACAGCAGGTCCAGGATTTGCAGATTCAGGCGACCGATCTCGTCCCGAAGCCCCTGCAGGTCGTCTGGCAAGGCCAAAAGGCCGTCGTCTTCACGTTCCATCGTACCTCCGAAAATCCTCGGGATGCCGAGAGCATTGTGAACGCCCCTGGTACGTTGCGCAAACCGTCACAGCCTACCGGCTGAATTTTGTGGCCCGGTGATCCGAAAGAAGCCGACAGGGAAGGGCCCGGCCGGACCTGGCAGGAAGGCCACGTCGGGGCCACCCTCGGCTGTGATATCCATGATGTACAGGGGTTCCAGGCGCCAATCACGGCGCACCGCATCGCAAGCATCCGTCATATCCCCACCGGCACGGGCCGTTTCAGGATCAGTCACGAAGCAGTTCATGCCCTGGTAGTAAAGGCTTTCGACCCCGGGGCCATCATCCGAGGCACCGTCCTCGCTGATGTCATGCATGTCGCGAACATCGATGTGTTTATCGGACAGCCACAGCAACTCGGACGGAAACGCCCCGGCCCCTCTGGTCGCGACATACAACCGGTCGCCCGG
>CAZHDQ010000671.1:0-2085 GCA_964531595.1 uncultured Anaeromyxobacteraceae bacterium | reverse complement strand
GCCCCAATCCGGGAAGACCCATCGGGTGGATCACGCTCCTATGAGGCTCCCGACATTCCCCGAAGCAAGGATGAAGTCGACATCGCCTATTACAGAATTTCTGGAGATTTTCGTGAACTTTTGTCTCATCACTTCAGGCGATTGCCACAGATCCGTAGTGAACTGGTCGTGACTGCCCTTGATCTTGGGGTTTGTTCTGTTTCGGGCTATCCAGCGACAAAGTGCAAGATGAAGAATGGGGTACGATCTTCTGAGATCTTCTCGTTTCGAGGCGTTGCTGCGAGTGCCGACATCTACGCCAAACAGAATTTGTCACCCGAATTGAACATCATCATTCATTTCCACAAGAAGCGGGCCGTCCATTCTGGGACTATGACTCCGTGGCCGTTACCAAGCCTGCGTGGCATAAGCGGCGGTGGAGTGTTCGCTTGGCCGCACGGATCGGAACTCTCCGAAGATTGGTCCCTACCAAAGCTTGTCGGAGTCATCCATACGTTCAGAGAGCAGGAAGGACTCTTGATCGGTACTACTTTGCTTCCTGTCGTTAACGCGATTTTATTGGGGAGAATGAAAAAATTCCGCTGATAGTAGCCTGCAAGTCGCAAATGCCCGGAACAGGGCTGATGTTACCTTGCTTTAGCGAGCAGGGGCCGAACCAACGCCTGGAACGGTCAACCGCTTTGGTCACGGCCCTTGCACCGCGAACTGGTGGCCCCCGGAACTCTCTGCACCACACGAACCCGAGTGCCGGTCCGCGCGGGCAAGGGTCGCGCCAAACCCGCCTCCGGCGGGACGCGGTTGCCGTTCAGGCGCAAGCCGTTCGGCCCACAAGGGGTACCACGACGTTTCGATATCTCGACACCACCTCGCGCGACAAGTCCTAACACGAAGGCCATCAGGTGATTCCAAATTTGCCGGACCTGCCATAGAATTCGACCACTGCGGAGGTGCCAATGTCGGCCATGTTTATCAAGTGCTCATGTGGTGCGCGTCTTTCTGTCGGGGAGAACGCTGGGGGGAAGCGTTTTCGCTGCCCACGATGCTCGGCAATAAACTTCGTACCTGAAATCGAGGATGCGGTCCTCGCCGAAGAGGCAAACGACACAAATACCGCCGGCCTATCCAGGTCTGATCCTTTCCCTGCGCATCTGATGACACAGACGCAACACTCAACGAACATGTCGCCATCGGCAGAGCCCCCCCAACAGCCAGCCCAGCCACCGACGGCACCTGTCCGTTCGTTGGCCCTGTTTTTTTTAGCAATCGGGCTTGTCATCGCTTTTCTTGTCTACTGGAATGCCTCTGATAAGGAGTATTGTTGGTTCTGGCAATCAGAATGCTGGAATGCGGAGACACGCCGTCCAAACGCACCAAGTACCGGTACCAGCCGTTCAAGACCTCCAGCAAAACCTTCCGCACCCATCGCAAAACCAGATCCCCCAGGCACCTTCGGAAGCGGAACGAAAATGGTTAACCGAGAGATTGAACCAGGCACCTATCGAACAAGATCCAGTTCAGTTGGCTGCTATTGGGCCCGCCTCGCCGGACTTAGCGGCGACCTATCTGAGATAGTCGCCAACGACAACACGAACGGACCTGCAATCGTTACCATTGTAAAAACAGACCAAGCCTTCCATTCCACAAGCTGTTCCCGCTGGACAAAGGACTTGTCGCCAATAACCTCCAGCCAGACGGCGCCATTCGGTTCTGGGACCTATCTCGTCGGTGTGGATATCGCTCCAGGTACCTGGCGAGCCGACACCGCCGAAAGTTGCTACTGGGCAAGACTGCGTAACTTCAGTGGCGGCCTGGGTGGTGTGCTCGCCAACAACAACGGCGTTGGTCTCGTCACAATTCGCGCTTCTGATAAGGGCTTCACCAGTTCACTCTGTGGTGCATGGACCAGGGTCCGGTGAAACTGGCTCAAGGTTGCAGTGCGCCCCTCCTCTACCATCTACTCATTCAGTACGCCATCAATCCCTCATAGAACATCAAGGTATTTCCAGCCACTTCACACTTTGGGTCGTGGGGCCGAACAAGCGCGTTCAGACGGAGAAATCCTCTGTCACGTCGGTTGCTTCCGCG
>CAZHDQ010000670.1:0-2085 GCA_964531595.1 uncultured Anaeromyxobacteraceae bacterium | reverse complement strand
TTGTGGCTTTCCGGTCCTGGCGGCATCACTGCAGCCCGGGAACACGCAGGCCGTAAACAACCCGGTAAAAAACACCAGCAGGCAAAATCGGTTTCTCATGTGAGTAGTTTCCTCAGAACGCGAAGCTCAGCGAGCCGCGGACCTGGAACCCCGGACTCTGCGACGCCTCGGAGGGGACGCTGTAGACATCGTACCGTTTGTTCAGCAGGTTCTCGAACGCCAGCGCCCAGCCGACGTGGCCCAGGAAGTGGCCCGACAGGCCCAGGTCCAGCGTGAAATAGTCGTCCAGCCGTGTCGCCGCCGTGTTCTCCAGGTCCACGTCCCGCTCGCCCTCGTACCGCGTCGCCAAATCCACGGCGATCCATTCCAGATAACGGAACACCACGCCCAGCCGCGCCCGGTGGAGTGGTTCGAAGGGCAGGCGGTTGCCCTTGATCGTGGCGTCGCCCAGGTCTCGAACCACGGTGGAGCGGTTGAAGGTGTAACCACCGTATATTGTCCACATCGGGTGCGGGTCGAATCGCAGTTCCGTGTCCAGGCCGACGACCTCGATTTCGGTGATGTTGTCCAGGCGACGCTGGTTGCCGGACAGGTCGCGGTACCCGATGAAGTCGAAGCCCCGTGTGTAGTAACCGGTGGCGCGCGCCAGCAGACCCCGGCCAAGGCGCTGGTCGATACCCACCTCGGTGGACCACGATGTTTCAGGGTCCAGATTCGGGTTGCCGTACATCATCAAAGGCCCACGGTTGAACACCGTGTACAGTTCGAACAGTGTCGGCGCCGCGAACGAGCGGCCCGCCGAAACCCGCACCGTCGTCCAGTCGTCGTACCGATACACCAGCGCCAATTTCGGGTTCGCGGCGACCCAGGCACGGTCGGGATAGTCCTCGTCCACCGGATCGTTCTTGACAGGGTTCGAGTCTACGCTGTGGCCGTCGTAGCTACGCAGGAAATCCAGGCGGACGCCGGGCGTGACCAGCAGGACGTGTCGACCAAACGGGAAGCGCATTTCATCCTGGGCGAAGATGGACGCGCCCAACTGATTTCCACTGGCCCGGGAGTCGCGCTCGACCAAGTCGTATTTGTTGTTACGCTTCAGCAGAGACTGGGTCGCGTCGATGCCGACCGAGATCGTGTTGAAGCCAGCCAGTTGGAAGTTCGCCTGGAACGATTGTCCGAATCGCATGCCGTCGTCTCGCTCGACGTGGTCCCGAATCGAATAGTCCGGCCGTGCCCCAAGGGCGACCTTGCGCCACAGCAGCCTGGCGTAAGCCGATGCCGTCAGCCGCAGTCCGTTGTCGTGGCGGCGGTCGTAGCTGAGGGCCGCGGCCAGCGTCTGGTTGTTCTGCCGATCGGTCCGGATGCCGCGGCTGTATTCTTCGCTGACGTAGTCGACCGATCCGGACAGCCGCGAACGCGTGTCGGGGAAAACGAAGCCCTTACCGAAGACGGCCAGGTCGGTACGGTCGTTTTTCACATGGTAGTCCTTTGGTTCCTTCACCTGGACGTACCCGTCCGTCCTGAAGATGTTGGCGCCCAGCAGGTAGCCGCCGTGGCGGAACTGGCCGCCCTGAAGCAGGCTGCCCGACGCGGTGCCCATACTGCCGTAGGAACCTTTCAACTTTGTCTCGTTGGTCCGCACCGGCTGTCGCGTGATGATGTTGATCACACCGCCCATCGCGCCGGATCCGTACAGGGCGGACATCGGGCCGCGGACGACCTCGATTCGGTCCACGGCGTCCAGGGGAATCAAGGACCACGGCACCGCGCCAGTCACGCCGTCGTTGACCGGGATACCGTCAACCAGCACCAGCGTGCGCTTCTGGTCGTTCAGCCCTCGCAGCGTGATTTCGCGCCCCGGGCCGCATTCAGCGGCATGGACCCGCGAAAAGGAAACGCCGGGGATGCGTTTCAGGACGTCGTCGATCGTCTGTTCCGGGGCCGTCTTCAGATCCTCGCGGTCGATAACGGTGACCATCGCAGGGGCTTCGGCCGGCGCCGTTTCCCGACGTGCTGCCGTGACGATTGTCATGCCCGTCGGTTCATCTTCCCCCAGGCCGGTTTCGGCGTGTTCTTCCGGCTCTG
>CAZHDQ010000669.1:0-2086 GCA_964531595.1 uncultured Anaeromyxobacteraceae bacterium | reverse complement strand
GCGCATCGGTTGCGCGACCAGCTGGCAATACGTTGACATCAGACGTTTACGCGCTTGGGTGAGCGAATTTGTTCGGCGGCGACAATTCCGGCACGATACAGCAACCGGTGATTCGCTCATAATGTTCACCTTTGATAAAGCGTGGCGTTGCGGTAACACGTTTTGTAAATGCATAATGCCGCCGCGAACCGCTGGGTCGCTTCGATGGAGGAAACGATGGCTCGATGGCTGGTGACTGGAGGCTCGGGATTCCTGGGTATCAATTTGGTCCGCTACCTACTGGACAGGGGGCACGAGGTCAGTACCCTGGACAGGTTGCCTTTTTCTTACCCAGACGTTGCATCGAAGGTCCGCCACTTCCAGGCAGATGTCCGGGATTCGAATGCGGTGGATGCCTGCCTGAGCAATGGATTCGACATCGTCATGCACGGGGCGGCAGCACTGCCGCTGGAATCGAGCAAAGACGTCTATTCGACGAATGTGGACGGGACGCGGAATGTACTCCAGTCAGCAAGTCGGCACGGAGTACCCAGAACAATCTACATTTCGTCCACTGCAGTCTATGGCATTCCGGACCACCATCCCCTGCTGGAAACGGATGCCCTGGTCGGGGTCGGCCCCTATGGCTCTTCCAAGGTCCAAGCCGAAGAATTGGTTCGTGGCTTCCGTCAGTCAGGCATGGTCATTCCCACGCTACGGCCAAAGTCGTTCATCGGTCCCGAGCGCCTGGGCGTCTTCGCCATCTTCTACGACTGGGCGGCGACCGGCCATTCGTTTCCCATGATCGGCCGTGGGCGAAACCTCTATCAGTTGCTTGATGTCGAGGACCTCTGTGCCGCGATTGTGGCTGCGGCCGAGCATCCCGACTCTGACGCAGTAAATACCGAATTCAATATCGGCGCCACGACGTTCCAGACTATGCGGGAGGACTACCAGGTCGTTTTGGATCGGGCGGGATTCGGCAAGAAGATCCGCAGTTCGCCCGCAGCCATGGTGGTTCTGGCGCTGGAACTTCTGGAGCTTTTGCATCTGTCTCCGCTTTATCCTTGGGTTTACAAGACCGCAACCAAGGACAGTTTCGTTTCCGTGGAAAAGGCCGCAGAGGTGCTGGGATTCCACCCGCGCTACTCGAACAGTGATGCTTTGATTCGCAACTTCGAGTGGTACCTGGCAAACCGGGAGACAGTGGAGCAGGGCTTTGGCACCAGTCACCGAGTTCCGTGGAAGCAAGGGTTGCTGGGCTTGGCCAAGTTCTTCTATTAATCCGGGATTAATCCGATGTCGGGAAGGGATGCGACATTTGCGCCTCTGCGACGGCGACTTCCGTCTCCAGAGTATTGCCGTATTCTCGAAACAGGCGTGGGGTCCTGTCCTTCCCGTGGCTTACGCGTTGCCTGACTTCGCGTCCGGCCGGCGGTTCCGAGTCGCCTTTGACGTCTGAAGCGTCGGGATCGGCCAGGGCCGAGTCAAGAGCGGGCGTCTGAGGAACTGCGCTGGTTTGGCTTACTTTAATGATCGGGGTTTAGATGCGATAATCTCGCAGGCTAAGGATGGGGAGTGTCATGGTTGTCCGCCGAGCGTCAGAAATTCAAACGGTTGCTGTCAACATGCCTGGGGCGGACAGCGTAGTAAAACAGGTTGCCATCGGAATTGCCGAAGGCACACCAAATTTCTCGATGCGAGTAATCACCGTCGAAAAAGGGGGGCACACTCCGTTCCACGCTCATCCTTTTGAGCACGTCAACTATGTGCTTTCAGGAACGGGCGCGATAGTCACAAACTCGGGTGAAACCCCTCTCAAGCAAAGTGATAGCGTCCTTGTAATTCCGAATGAAGAACACCAGTATCGCAACAGTGGTGACGCGCCGTTCGTGTTCATTTGTGTTGTTGCAAAGGAGTACGAGTAAAGTTAGGGCCTTACGGTCAATTTACGCGACTCAGAGAACGACACATCATCATCCGCCTGAATAATAAATTAATGGCCGTTGGGGGATGACAGATGTGGGGTGGACAGGATTCGCACCATCAACCTGGTGCGAGAAGTTTGTCGGCTTCCGCTGGGACATCATCGAGATCGTGGCTTTGG
>CAZHDQ010000668.1:0-2087 GCA_964531595.1 uncultured Anaeromyxobacteraceae bacterium | reverse complement strand
CACCGAACCCGCGGCTTTTCCACCGCGCCGCACGACCATTTCCTGGGCCTGTTCGCGGGTCATCGTCGCCAGCGATCCAGTGAACACGAACGTCTTGCCCGCGAAGCGCGGGTCGACCTTTATCGACACCTCGTGTTCCATTCGGACGCCCGCGTCGCGCAGGCGCCGCAGCAAGTCGCGGTTTGCCTCCTGGCCGAACCAGTCCCGGATCGACTGTGCTACGACCGGACCGACGTCCTCGATGTCTCGCAGTGGGTCGGTGCCTCCTTCGGGCAGCGGGGACATCGCCGCCGCTACCAGCGCGTCTATCGAAAAGAAACTTGCTGCCAGCGAACGTGCCAGGGATTCGCCGACTCCGCGGATGCCCAGCGCGCCCAGCAGACGTGCAAGCGGCCGTAGTCGTGCCTCCTGGATGCCCTGGATCAGGTTCGCCGCGGACTTGTCCGCCATCCGATCCAGTCCGGCCAGGTCATCAGGCTGCAGCGCGAACACGTCGGCCACGTCTTTTACCAAGCCACGCTCGACCAACTGGTCAGCCAGTCGCTCCCCCAGGTGTTCGATATCCATCGCCCGCTTGCTGGCGAAATGGACCAGATGCTCGCGCAGTTGCGCCGGGCAGGATGCGTTAACGCAACGCCGTGCCGATTCGCCTGCTTCTCGCACGATCGGGCCGCCGCACGCCGGGCACTTCGCCCGCATCGTATAGGGGGCCGCGTCCGCAGGCCGCAGGTCCAGGCGCACGCCAACCACTTCCGGGATCACGTCGCCCGCGCGCTGCACTTCGACCGTGTCGCCGATGCGAACGTCCTTGCGTTGCAGTTCGTCTTCGTTGTGCAGGGTCGCTCTGGCGACCATGACCCCGGCCACGCGGACCGGCTCTAGTTCCGCCACAGGGGTCAGCACGCCGGTTCGTCCGACTTGCTCGGTGATCCCGACGACCCGCGTGATCTCCCGGCGGGGCGGAAACTTGAACGCGATGGCCCAGCGGGGACTGCGCGACACCTCACCCAGTTCCCGTTGCAATGAAAACGCGTCCACCTTGACCACGGCACCGTCGATTTCGAACGGTAGCCCGTCCCGTCGTGCGCCCAGTTCGTTACACATCGCGACCACGGCATCGATGCCATCGACGCGACGCGCCAGATCCGTGACCGGGAAGCCGAAGGACCGCAGTGCCGCCAGCAAATCGGACTGCGAGGTCGCATCGAATCCTTCGCTGGCCCCGGTGGCATAGGCGAAAAACGCCAGTGGCCGCGCAGCCGTGACCTTCGGGTCCAGTTGCCGCAACGCCCCGGCAGCCCCGTTGCGCGGGTTCGCAAAAGGCGGTTCACCGCGGGCCTCACGCTCGCGGTTCAGTGCCTCAAACCCCGCAAGCGGCATGTACACCTCGCCCCGGACCTCGAGCAGTCGGGGCACAAGCGCTTCGCCAGGCTCCCCACCGGATTCAGGCGAGCCATCACCGCCCCCCTCGGTGGGTGCGAACAGATCGGGCATGCGCGGTTTCGAACGCGTGGTCTGGCCGGTCGCCTTCGGTACCGCCAAGCGCAACGGGATAGATCGCACCGTGCGCAGGTTCGTGGTCACATCTTCGCCGGTAGTGCCGTCGCCCCGCGTTGCGCCCGTTACCAAGACGCCGTCTTCGTAAGTCAACGATGCCGACAGTCCATCAAACTTGGGCTCGACCGTGTAGGCGATTTCTGATCCAAGCCCCAGGAAGCGTCGAACCCGCTCGTCGAATGCCCGCAGTTCCGCTTCGGACATCGCGTTTTGGAGCGATCTCATCGGCACTCGATGTTGAACCGTATTGAAAGCTTGTGATGGGTCTGCTCCGACCCGCTGAGACGGCGAGTCGGGCGTCACCAGATCGGGATTCCCGGCCTCCAGGTCCAGCAGGCGTCTAAACATCCGGTCGTATTCGGCGTCGGTGATCTCGGGTGCGTCGCGTCGATAGTAGAGCTCGTTGTGGCGATCGATTTCGGCCCGCAGGTCACTAATTTCCTGCTTTACCAGTTGCCGATCCATCGGTGTGTCGCCCCGTTGACGGACGGCGAAAGCATATCACGCACAAGCGACAAGGCGCCCGTGTC
>CAZHDQ010000667.1:0-2089 GCA_964531595.1 uncultured Anaeromyxobacteraceae bacterium | reverse complement strand
CGATGACCCCGGCGACATTCGGTCCCATCGCGTGCATCAGCAGGAAGTTTTTCGGGTTCGCCCGCTGGCCTTCCAGGTGTGCGGTCCTGGCTGCCATCGGGACTGCGGAAACGCCCGCCGCGCCAATTATCGGGTTAATCTTCCCGCCAGACGCCACCATCATGACTTTGCCGAAAGCCAGGCCAAAGAACGTCGAGCAAATGAATGCCACAAGGCCAAGGCCGATGATTTTCAGCGTTGCCACCTGCAAGAATTTGTCGGCCTCCATCGTTGCACCAACCGTAATGCCCAGAAATATTGTCGTGATATTGCACAAGTCGTTTTGGGCGGTCGTGACCAACCGATCTACAAGACGTGATTCGCGCAGGAAGTTGCCGAACATGAACATCCCGATTAACGGCACCGCCGGTGGTAAAAGCAGCCCACAAGCGATAGCGACAACCACCGGAAAAACGATCAGTTCGGTCCGACTGACTTCGCGAGTCGGATTCATGATGATCGATCGCTCTTTTTTGGTTGTCATGAGTCGGATTATTGGTGGCTGGATCAGCGGAACAAGGGACATGTAGGAGTAGCTAGCAACCGCGATGGCACCCAGGTATTCCGGGGCCAGTTTGCTTGCCAAGTAAATCGATGTGGGTCCGTCGGCGCCCCCGATAATGCCAATCGCGCAGGCCGCCGGGATGCTGAAGCCCAGCGCCACGGCCCCGATCAGCGCCACGAAAACGCCCCCTTGCGCTGCGGCGCCAAGCAGGAATGTTATTGGATTGGCAAGCAAGGGCTTGAAGTCGGTAAGAGTGCCAAGGGACAAAAACATCACTATCGGGAAGATTTCACTGGCGGTACCGGCATTATAAATCTGCCCCAAAAAACCGTGAGTCGGGTCCATGATACCGGAACCAGGAAGATTGGTCAGTATCGAGCCGAAGCCGATCGGAATCAGTAACAGTGGTTCAAAGCCTTTCTTGACCGCAAGGGTAATCAGCGTCATTCTGACTACCAGCATCAGAACGTGGCCCCACTGGAGCCGTGCGAATCCTGCCACGGTCCACAGATTCATTACTCTGGCAAGCAAGTCGTTCAATTCATCTTCCCGTCAAAGATTTCACGCACCGCTCAACCGATCCTGACTAGCGGGGCCGCGCTATCCACCACGGACCCTTCGGTTGCGGCAATTTCCATGATTGTCCCTGGCTGTCCGGCACAGACAGACGTTTCCATCTTCATCGCCTCGATTATCGCAACAACAGAATCCGGCTTGACCGTCTGCCCGACCTTGACCGGGATTTTCAGGATTTTGCCTCCCATTGGGCAGACAACCCAGCCAGAGCCGCCGGCTTGGGTCGCCTGGGGCGTCGCGCCGATTGTCGCTGGCGCTATCTGAGCCCCTGGTGCCCCTACCGTAGTCGAAGCCACCTGTACCCTTGTAGTCGCTCGCGGGCCAGCGGCCAGAAGCGTCCCATCGAGAATTTCTTCGACGGCCACTTCAAATGTTTGACCGTTCACCTGAATCTTGAAATGTCTGATAGCCATCATCGACTCCAGTTTGAAACAGTAGTAGCCGCGTGACTGCCGCTCACCCATCCGGAGCGGCTGTTGTCTGCTGGCTGGATGTCCACCACGCGAAAGCGAACGCCGTCCATGACCACCGCAATCGCAGCAGTCACCGCAGCCATGGTTTCGCCATCGATTCCCGCATCAGGCTGGTCAGGAGTGGGCAAGGGTTCTACTGCGCTTTTCGCTGCCGCCCCCGGGATACGGTTGCCAAGCCTTTCAAGGAAGCCAACCAACCGGCCTAGCCCGTACATGAAAAGCGCTATCGCGATAAGTATGAAAATAACGATGACGAACGCGGTTGCCGATATCATCAGAGCGCCCTGAACACCAACCAGTTCGGTCATTGCGATACCACCATTTCCATGTGCATTTCAGAGTGGTTCGTTGCCATGCTTGCGCGGCGGCACGCTGACCCGCTTGCCCCTGAGTATCCGCAAAGCCTGGATCAGCCTGGGGCGTGTTTCCTCGGGTCTGATTACCTTGTCAATGTAGCCCTTCGATGCGGCGACGTAGGGGTTGCAAAAAAGGTCCC
>CAZHDQ010000666.1:0-2097 GCA_964531595.1 uncultured Anaeromyxobacteraceae bacterium | reverse complement strand
GTCGGCTCGCCCTGGTCGTTCCGGGTGACCACGGGCAGCGGTTGCTGGCCTTCGCTGCTGACCAGCAAGGCACCAAACGCCCCGCTTTCAACGTTCACCGCCGCCAGTTCCACGCCGCTGTCGGGCCCGCAAGCCGCCAGTAGGATAGGTAGGAAGGTCAGCACAATCGGAATTATCCAGGCACCAAACGCACGGCCCCCAACACGACATCGGCTGGACATCGCACACCCCCGCGCTTCAAAAGCGACCGACTAGACTGAAAATGTAGGAACATCCGGAAGGAATTATCCGCTCGCGTACAAAAGGCGTCAATAAGATCGGCGCGCCACGGATGATGGCCTCAGGCCGGTCGGCGGCGCAATCCCCTACCTCGCGGGACCTATTTTCGCTGCCCGGCCGAAGCCACCAGCAAGGATCGTAACCTCGCGGTAGTCACCAAGCGCCTGACGGGGTGGCCCCGCTGGGTGTCTCCAACGCGAAAATCCATGCGGGGAACGCCAATCCGGACTTTCTGCCACCCAACACGACCGACGCGTACGGCGAGCGGGCCTGCTTCCAGGCCGAGCGGGTTCGACACTTGACAGGGGCCACCCGTTTTAAGCATGCTTGAAAGGCAGGACGTACACGCGATCCGGCTCTGTTCGGTTTTGCAAGTCCTGCCGCAAACACTTCTGCCTGGAGGTGATGTGACGAGTGACCCACAATTTGACCGGGATTTTATAAACACTGATTGTGCCTAGAACGGCACGGACAACAGGGGCCGCAGAGGCTAGACCTTCGCAATGGCCCCGCGTCCAGGTTCCTTTCCCCTTCCCTACCGCCACCAGTTGCACCCCCAGATAGCTTCAACGTTGTCAGCCCTGAGAACTCCATCCGCAGACGCTACCGTTGGGCATCCAACTGTCGACCGTTGTGCCGCAGCGCACTCACACCCCCATAATCAAGCGGCCCTGATGGATTCCGGGCCCCCCGCGCCGCCAACTTTGTACGCCGCGCACCCACGCGTTACAATAGTGCGCCATGTCGCGACGCGTCGAACAGACTGCCGCCCTCATCAATGCCCTGCGGGACCCGATCCGCCCACCGCTGTTGATGGGCGCTATCAACGTCACCCCCGACTCCTTTTCGGACGGCGGGCGCTACCTGGATCCCGAAGCAGCCGTGGCCTGCGGGCTCCAGATGGCCGCGCATGGCGCTGATTTGATTGATATCGGCGGCGAATCAACCCGCCCAGGCGCCGCACCAATCGAGCCGGACGAAGAGATGCGCCGCGTGATCCCCGTGATTCGCGCGCTGGCACAACAGGTCGCCGTCCCGCTGTCGATCGACACGCGCCATGCCGCCGTGGCCCAGGCCGCCATCGACGCAGGCGCCGTGGTCGTCAACGACGTAACGGCCTTCACGTACGACCCGGACATGCTCGCCCTGCTAGGCAGGGAACGCCCCCTGGCGATCGCGATGCACATGCGCGGCCGCCCGGATGACATGATGACGCGGACCACGTACCTTTCGCTGGTCGCCGACTGCGTGTCAGAATTGTGGGGCCAAGCCCGCCGCGCATTGGACGCCGGGCTGCCACTGGAACATCTGCTGCTGGATCCAGGCATCGGGTTCGCCAAGGACGCCCGCCAGAACGTGGAATTGTTGCACCACCTGGACGCGTTCGTCGCGCTGGGCCGGCCGGTGGTCGTCGGCGTCTCGCGCAAGTCGTTTTTGGGACACATCACCGGGCGCGCAGAACCCACGGACCGACTGCACGCCACTTCTGCCGCTGTCGCGATGGCCGTGGCCCGGGGCGCACGCGTGTTGCGCGTCCACGACGTGCGCGAAATGAAGGACGTCATCGCTGTCGCCTTTGCCGTCCTTTATCCGCAGACCGTTTTCGATAAGATGCAAACCTCGCTATCCCACCCATGCGCGGAGGTCGCTCGTTGAACTGGTTGACGGACATCTTCCGAGACGTTCCCTGGATCGAGATGGTCCAGATCGTCGTGGACGTCCTGATCGTTTACTACCTGATCTATCGGGCAATGCTGCTGATCCGGGGTACGCGCGCCCTCCAGATGCTGATCGGCATCCTGTTCGCGCTGGGACTTT
>CAZHDQ010000665.1:0-2104 GCA_964531595.1 uncultured Anaeromyxobacteraceae bacterium | reverse complement strand
GATGTTCTTGGCGTTGGGAATCACTGCCTGCGGTGGCGGTGGGGATGATGGCGGCAAGGACACGTTCGACCCAGGTGGGCTGGTCGATCCGGGAAATCCGGTTGACCCAGGCGGTCCCGAAGACCCAGGCCAGCGAGATCCGGGCTTCGATCCAGGCTTGCCCGAGGACCCAGGCATGCCGGATGAAGTAGACGACCCGTGCGCCACGTCTCCGAAACCCTTTGGTTGCCCGTGCGAGAAGCAGACGGACTGCTTCAGCGGCTGGTGCGTGCTGATGCCCGATGAATCCCGGCGCTGCACGATGACGTGCATCGAGAACTGCGCCGAAGGCTGGAATTGCGAGCAGGTGCTGATCAGCGGTGACCCGATGTTTTTGTGCGTACCGTACATCGAGCCGCTGTGCAATCGAAAGTGCCTCAACGACGGTGCCTGCGGCCTGGACGCATCGTGTACCCCGATGGGGACATCGCAGTACTGCTTGGCGCGGTGCGATACCGACGAGGACTGCCCGGTGTACCCGCCGACCGGCGTGGACTACGCGGAAGGCTTGACGTTTTACGAATGCGTCGAGGTCGACAACTGGGACGGATCCGTGACGCGCAAGCAGTGCATGCCGCTTTCAGGCCACTGCAAGTGCGCCCCGGACATCAACTACGACAACGACCCCGAGCACTGCGGCGCGTGCGAAAACGAGTGCGGCGTAGATCCGTTGCGTCCAGGCTGGGAATCGAACGCAACATGGTCCTGCGCCGGCGGCAACTGCAAAGTGGCCGGATGCGAACTGGGCTGGATCAACCTGAACGGGTTGGACGAGGACGGCTGCGAATACGAATGCACCTACCAGGGTGCCACGGACCTGCCGGACCCCGATGGAATCGACTACAACTGCGATGGGATCGATGGTGACGTGACATCCAGCGTGTTCGTCGACATCGAAACCGGCGACGACGAGGACAACCTGCTGGGCGACATGCGACACCCCTTCAAGTCAATCAACGCGGCCATCGCATTCGGGGCGTCGATGGACCCGAAGCGCCCAGTGCTGGTGTCCAAGGGGCAGTATCAAGAGCAGGTCCAGTTGGCCAACGGCGTCGGCGTCTATGGTGGGTACGATGCGACCACAGGCTGGTCCAGAGACATCTCGAAGAACCGCTCCATGATTCTGTGGTCTGGCCAGGAAACCCAGGCGGTCCGGGCGGTCGTCGCCCAAAATATTTCGTCACCTACCGTGTTCCAGGGCTTCACGGTCCGGGCACAGGGTTCGGTTCAGTCGTCCGGTTCGTCCTACGGAATCTATGTGTACCAAGCGAACGCCGGACTAGTCATCGAACACAACGAGATCCAGTCGGGCAACGGGATGGACGGGAAGAACGGCGCATACGGCAACAATGGCCTCAACGGCCACAACGGCGATCCAGGTTCCGGCTCGTTCGAGTATGACCGCTGCCAATTGTGCGTCGGCTGCAACATCGTGGATTTCAACAGCGTAATGAAGCCCGGCCTCGGCGGTGAGAGCCCCTGCGGCAACCACGGCGGCAAGGGTGGCAACGGTGGCCGGCGGCACTCGTCGGGCAGCAACGGCGAGCCTGGCCTCAACAGCGGCGGCACGGCAGGTCTGGGAGGCCCTGACGAGGGCAAGAACGGCACCAACGCCGGCGATGGTTCGGCGGGCACGGCGGGCCAACCCGGCAATGGCGGCGTCGCTGCCGGCAGCCTGACCCCGGCGGGTCTGTGGGTTCCGGGCAATGGCGGCAATGGCGCTGACGGCCAGCCAGGCAAGGGCGGAGGCGGTGGTGGCGGCGGCGGCGGCGATACCGACGCGTTCTGCTTCTCGGCAGGCGCGGCCGGCGGTGGCGGCGGGGCAGGCGGGTGCAACGGCACTGGCGGCGTGGCCGGCACGGGCGGCGGCGGCTCGTTCGGTATCTTCATCGTCGAGGCCAAGCCGGTCTTGCGCAACAACGACATCCAGTCGGGCTTCGGTGGCAACGGTGGAACGGGCGGCGCGGGCGGCGACGGGGGCGCGGGCGGCGCGCTCGGCGCGGGTGGCCCGGCGTCCCACCAGGACGAGGCCACGTGCGGCAGCGGCGGCAACGGCGGCAAGGGC
>CAZHDQ010000664.1:0-2105 GCA_964531595.1 uncultured Anaeromyxobacteraceae bacterium | reverse complement strand
TGGGCGTGGGTAGGCCAGACGGAGGTACCCCAAACTGCCGGCGTCAGGCCAGTACGGTGGCACCTTGGTCAGCAGCGACATCGCCAAGCGGTGCGATCGCGTGTGGCTGGCAGCCAAGTCCAGCAGCCATGCGCCCAGCCAGCGTGCCTCTGTGTCGGAGTCTCGTTCGACCTGTGCGACTTCGCGCGCCGCCAGCGTCGGCAGTCCAGTCCGCGAAAGCCACAGTGCCCGTGCGATGGCGCCGGACGCCAAACGGTCGGGGTCGCTTATCGTCAGGAAGCGGGGGCCTCGCGGCTGTCCCTGGAGCAGCGCGTCCAGGATGCCGACCAGTGAGGCCTTCTTCCCGGACATTTCCTTCAAACGGTTCAACGCCAACCATGCGTGGTACTTCAGCGGATGGGCCAGAACGGTCGCTTCGTAAGCCTTGCGAGCCTCGTTCTTGTGGCCCAGACGCTGGAGGACCCGCGCCTCCCAGTAAGCGAAGCGTGAACCGTAATCGGAATCCGCGGCCAGTCGGGCCCCTTCTCGCAGCCGTAGAAGTGCGGCGTTTAGTTCGCCTGCTTTGTAAGAGGCCCAGGCCAGTAGCCAGCGTGTCTCGTCTGCCATGTCGCCGTCGGGCCAGGCGGCCAGTGATTCCTCCAGTATCAGCGTCGCTGCGGCCGAGTCCCCGTGGGACACTGCAATGCGGGCGCGCGTCAGGGCGACGTCGTCGTTGAAACTCGATTTCGGGAAATCGGACTGCAGGCGCGCAGCGAGAGTGTCCCCTTGTGCCCGCTCGCCGCCTCGAAACGCGCTCCTGATCGCCAGAAAAAGCGCTCTGGAAGTATCGATATGGCCGCTACAATCACCGTCGATTGCAGCCTTGAAATCGGCCAGTGCCTCGGGGTGTCGGCGAAGCTTCTGCTGGGCAAGTCCACGAATCATCAGTGCGCGACAACGTGTAACTGCCTCGCCGGACGCGACCAGAGGCGTGGCCTCGCTGACAGCGTCCAGGTTCATATGCGCGTCCAGCAGCGCCTGGGCATGGTCCAACAGTTCGACAGGGCTGGGTTCCACGGCAAGGCCCAGAGCCTCCATAGCTGCCTGGAACACACGCCTCCCGGATGCGGCCGTCTTAAAGTAGGCACGCCGAAGCAACCCCAGCGCATCCCCCTTGCGTCCCGCCGCCGCCATTGCCGAGGCGTGCTTCCCCACGGCTTCCATATCGCGCCGACCCGAGCGCTGCCAGGCTGCGGCCGCTTCGTCGTAACGGCCCAGGGTCGTCAGGGAATCGCCCGCCCGCGACTGCGCGTCCCGGTAGACCGGCGAACCCGGTTCGATCCCCAGTAACTCGGCCGCCGCCTCCTCGTGCCGACCCAGTTCGTCCAGAGCCTGTCCGCGCAGGTACCGCACCCAGTCGGCGACCAAGGGTACATCGCGTTCCAGCCCATCCAGCACGGTCACCGCACCCAACGGGTCGCCAGCCTGGACGCACGCGTACCCCAACAGGAAGCGACGTCGCGACAATTCGGAGGCGCGTTCCTTTTCGTCGGTCGAGTTAAGCATTGTAACGCGGGCCTGATCCCAGTCCTCCGCATCCAGAGCCGCGACCGCTTTCTTCATGTCGGGGGTGGTCCAGACCGGGGCTAGGTCCCGTGTCGCCAGTGTGTGCGGCGCCGCGTTAGCCGAGGCCACGCAGCCCAGGCAAGCTGAACCCAGGATTGCGATAATGACGGGGGTTCGCATCGGGAACTCCAGTGGTTCAAGTGGCGGGGGCCTCAGGCGGTTCTGCCTTGGCCGCTCGGGTCATTTTGCGCACCGTTTGGAAGTAGTCGTACAACGAGAACAGGGTGATGGCGCCTACGATCCAGGATAGTATTTCGGCCGTGGTCTCGAGCGGCAGATCCGGCCAGTAGTGCGCAGCCAGAAGCATGCCCACCAGACCACTGGCGATGACCGCTTGGGACAGCGACTTGGCCTTCCCGGATTTGCGCGCGGCCAGCACGATGCCGTACTTCGCGGTCAGCGTGCGCATCGTCGCGACCGCGGCCTCGCGGTAGTAAATAACGATTAATAGCCACAGCGGTACCAAGCCGACCCACATCAGGCAAAGTAACGCCCCGATA
>CAZHDQ010000663.1:0-2106 GCA_964531595.1 uncultured Anaeromyxobacteraceae bacterium | reverse complement strand
CACCCTCACGTTTCACAGGGACAGGGGGGAGTATGTCGGCGGCGCGTATTCAACCTCTGGCGGCAAGTCGGACGACGACCTGCCCTCGGACGGCGTCGAAATCAAGGCCATGCGCCTGCTCCACTCGTGGGCAAAGGGAGGAACCACGTCGAACCAGCCGAACGCCGAAGTGTCCCTCAACATGCATCTGGTGGTCGGCATGGCCTGGTTCCCGGCAAATGAGCAGACGCACCGGCGCGTCATGGGACAGGACGTGTACAGCATGTCCGAAACCTACACCTATCTGGACTACTACGGCACAGAGGCGGGCGGGTCTTGGCCAGCGTTGGAAGTGCCCTATTCCGGTTCATACGGTTCGGTCGGCGGCACAGAAGCCGGGCCGCTCATTCCCGTGACTCCGGAATCATCCGCGCTCGCCTCTGCCTATTCGGGCACGCTGCGAAACAGCGTGGAGATCGAGAGCAAGCTCTGGCGTTTGCGCGGCGTGGCCGGGCTCGCGTTTGAGAAACCCCTCACGGACCGCTTGACCGTGTATGTGGCGCCCCAGTTCGCTCTCGAGTTTGTCGACATGAAAGTGGACCGGACCGAAATCGCCGCGGGAGGATCATCACGCACGGACAGCAAGCACAAGATGGGTGTCTATCCGGGAGTCTTGCTGAGCGCAGGAGCGGATTACCGCCTTACCGAGAACTGGTATGCGGGAGCCAGTCTCGGCTACGAGTGGCTCTTCTATGATCCGGATGTGAATGTAGGCCCGAACCGGGTGGAGTACGATCTGAATGGCGGTGAATTCGGGCTGTATATCGGCAGAAGATTCTGAGCCCGCAATCTGTAAGGGTTTAATAAAAAAGGGAGCAGGGGCTTTCGCCCTTGCTCCCTTTTTTGCTCGTCAAGCATCTCAAACTAACTGCTAACCCAAGGTGTTGCCTGTGCAGGCACATTCTATGTTGTGTTTGCACAGGTAACGGTTTGTTCTTTACAGGGATTTGCTCTCTTCAACGGTCATCTGGTTGCTGACATCCTTCACACCCTGAATGTCCGCCACCAATTTGGAGACCAAGGATTTCTCGGCCGCGTTCTTGGCAATGCCGGTCAAGGTGACATCCCCCTCCCGGGTGCAGACCTTGGTGTTTATGGAACTGGTCGAGCGATGGGTCAATAACGCCGTCTTGACCTGAGCGGTGATTGACGCGTCATCCACCTTCTCGCCTGCGGTCCGTTCCGCCTGCTCCGGAGCCAGTGCCACCGTCATCTCATTCTTAACCTCTTTCACGCCGTCGATATCGGCGGCGTATGCGGCGGTCAGTTCTTTCTGGGCCAAGCTCGCAGCCTCGCCTTTCAGTGTCACGACACCGTCTTTGACCTCAACTTCGGTCTTGCCGGCATTGACATTGCGGTGGAACAGCAAGGTGAGCTTCACCTTCCTGCCGATCCAAGTGTCCGCACTTTCGGCCGCGTCTTCAGCAGTGGTCGCCAGTTGATTGTCCACGCGGGTGACGCCGACAAGACCCGCTGCGGTCTCCTGCGCCAAACCCTTGTGGGATTCTTCCGCCACCGTTCCGGTCAAGGTCACGACGCCTTCTTTGGCACCGGCTTTGACCGCATCGTCCTTGAGATACGTCTGACAGACGTAAGACTTCTTGAACGACTCCTCGATCCTGTCATCACTCTCTGACGCACGCAAAGGCGTGCTGCTGACGATCATTGCGGCCGCGGCCGCCGTGAGCGTCAATGGAATCACTGATTTCCGTTTCATTCTTTAACCTCGCTACTTTCTTTGTTTTTTGCTGGTAATCCGCCATCCGGCGGAACCGTTCTGCTGCTTGTTTATCTTTTCTCCATCTCCTTTCAAGTTGGAGTATTCTTTCGTTGTGCCTTGATGATATGTCATGACTCCGCGCGATGCTATGGGGTCTAACCCTAAGGCGGGCGGAGCCCGCAATCCCGATTCAATATTGGAATGGTGGAATGGTGGAATGGTGGGATGGTGAGGAGAGGCGCGCTGTATTCCTCCAGAAAACCCTTAGTTTATTCCCTGCGCAGTTTGCGGCGCGGCCTGTTCCTTGCCGTTGTTAACTTGATTGGCCCGATACTGATAGTAGGCGT
>CAZHDQ010000662.1:0-2107 GCA_964531595.1 uncultured Anaeromyxobacteraceae bacterium | reverse complement strand
ATTCCTGCTCGCATGCCAAGAACTCGTCGACGGAAACGACCCCGATGTGACGCCCGCGGTCTGCCAGAGCCTGAAGGACGCCTTCCGCGCCGTCGGTATCTGCGACTGCTCCGGGGGGCCGTGCTGCGAGGACGCGTGCTACATCCGCCCCAGCAACTACAAGTGCCAGGAGAACGCCACCACCGATTTCTTCTGCAAGAACGGAAGCGGGTGTGGCCAGGATGTGTTCGTGCGTCACCAGGACCGATACTGCTCGGGCGCGAGCGAACAGTGCGACGGCGACTATCGATGGGATACACCCACGGTCGTCGACGACTGCGCCCCTGACGAGCGCTGCACCCCGGGGGACTCCACCTGCGACTTCGTGGCCGACTGCACCTGCTTCCCGAACTGCAGCGGACGCCGATGCGGCGACGACGGTTGTGGCGGTTCCTGCGGGACCTGCCCGACCGGCTACACGTGTCGTGGCGGCGACTGCCTGGCCAACGCCACCCCACTGGTTGCCGTCACACCTGCCAAGGGCGCGAAGGGCACGGCCTTCCGGCAACAAGGCTCCGGGTTCACCCCCGGGACCGCCACGCTTCACGTTCGCAAGCCCGACGGGTCCGTTCTCCCCGCTGCTTCGCAGTCCGTCGCTTCGAACGGCAGTTTCACGCGCGACTGGTCATCGTCCTCGGCCGCCCAGATGGGCACCTACGAGTTCTGGGCGGTGGACGGCACCGGCAGAAAGAGCAACGTGGTCCGCTTCATCGTGTTCCGATGCGGCGACGGCGTCTGCACCGACGGCGAGAGTCCGGCGACATGCCCTGCCGACTGCTTCGCCTGCCCGCCGGACGACCGATGCCTGAACATGGGTTGTTCCGAACACAACCTGCCCGCGGACGGCGGCCGATTCAAGACCCCGGCGACCGGGACGACGGTCTATTACGGCCGCGCCGGCTACAAGCACTCGTTCGTCAACGAAGCGTGCTACTTCCGCCTGTTCGACTCCTGGGACGGCATCGATTGCATCGGAGACGCCTATGCGACCCAGTTGACGACCGGCCCGGGCGTCTGCAACGAAGGGGCGTTCTTCAAGCAGACCACGTCGCCCACGGTGTACCGCCTGGAATCGGGAAGGTTGCGGCCACTGTGCGGATACTGGACCCCCGAGGCCTTCCAGGCCCGTTGGGGATACCCGTTCGGCGTCATCGTGCCGGTGGACGACGCCCACTGGCCCAAGGTGACTGCGGCGTACCCCGTCCTTTCCGGCAACGGGATCTACCCGCCGGGCAGGCAGGCGCCGAAGTGCGGCGATCCGGGGTTCGAATGCGGTGATCATGACGACGGCGAAGGCGGGTTCTGCCATGCACCCCTGCGCTGCGGCGCATGTTCCTTCTGCGGCGACGGGACATGCGACGACGACGAGGCGTGTGACCAGTGCGTTTCCGATTGCGGCAGTTGCAGGCAACTGGTGCCGGGAAGCATCCTGGCGCCGCCCCATGGGCAGGAGGTCCCCAACAACGGTTTCGACGTCAACTGGTCACCAGGATACGAGGTCCGCGGCGAAGAAACCGCAACCGGCATCTACTGCCGACGCGATGGCGGCCCCTGGGAGAACTTCGCCGGCTTCGGCGAGGCTCCGCCGCTTCGCATCTATGCGACCGATCCGGGCGAGACGGTCTCGTGCAAGGTGCGCACGCGGCTGGTCGCGGAAATCAACGAATGGGTCGATTCGACCCCATGGACGTGGACCACGGCGACGTCCTATCCCGACATCAACATCGTATCCGCAAGTCTCAGGACCACGCCGCCGCCCAATGGGTGCGAGGATTACTACATCGACGCCACCTTCCGCAACGACGGCGACCAGGAAGGAAACTGGCGCGCAAAGGCCTGGTTGCACCCGTCCGGCAGCGACACCTCGTCGCCGCAGGCCATCGCGGCCCGTTGGACCCAGAACGTGGCGCTGGAACCTGGAACCGAAAAGACGATGGTTTTCCGGGTCGCCCCATCGGAGCCGATGCCACTGGAACCCGGTCTGTGGGAGGTCACCGTCGAGGTGACGGACGACTTCAACGAAGACATCGGCGCACCGGACCGAAAGACGTACGGCGTTCACGGTGAC
>CAZHDQ010000661.1:0-2109 GCA_964531595.1 uncultured Anaeromyxobacteraceae bacterium | reverse complement strand
GTTCCCGCCTGGGCACGGGAATCCACGCCGCCGTCCGTTCGTAACGTCCGAATTTGGTTCGGGGAAGTCGACGGTGCGACTGGCGACGCACCGCTGTCCCTGCAGGTAGCTGGGGGCGGGCGGACGATGTTCACATCCAAACCCAAGCCCCCGGCCGATGCTCACTGGCGCCACAGCATTCGCGTCTTTACACGTAACGGGCAGCCCCTGGTTTTTCGGTTGCTGCGGGGCGTGCAGGACGAAAACGACCTGAAAAGGTGGGCGCCGCCACGCGTGTCGCCCGGCCGTATCGAACGCGATCAACGTGCGATTCGCCGCCAAGACCAGTTGCTGGCCCAGGGGTTCGAGGATCTGGTCGGGGACTTCGATCAGCCCGAAGCCCGCAATGCCGTCGAACGGGAACTTGTGGTGCCCTCGCGGGTCCCCGATTTTACGTCATCGGGAACCGGGCGGTCATTGGCCCCCACTGTCATTTGTAGCGTGTCCCTGGCTTGGCCGCCCGAAGACGGGCAACATCGGTTGGCCTGTGGCGCCATGCATCTGGTCATCCGGACGAAGCGCTTGCCTGACGACTCTCGATAGTTCTATCCGCAAAAGACTAACGATGTCAGAACTTTCTGTGAAATTGTGGGGGTGTCTAGGAGGGTGGCGCGCGCCTACGGATCGGACATCGTCGTAACGTCTTCGCCAGGGATTTCGGGGTCGGGGGCATCACCCATCGCGCATCCACCTTGGACCTTCTGGTAGCAGAATCGGATGCACTTTTCGCCAAGGGACTTGCCGGATTGATCCTGGATATCCTGGCACTGCCAGCCTTGCGGGCACCGGTTTTCGGGGTCCGCGGAGCACGGCGGCATGCAGTAGGAACCCAGATCCTCGTCGGTATCCGGGTCCTTGAAGCCGATGCACATGATGTCGGGGTCGCCGCACGGCTCGGGGTCGCTGTCCTGCTGCTTTTGCACGCACGGCTCGCAGTACATGCCTTCGGCTGTTTCGCACTTCAGCGTTTCCATGTTGCAGACCTGGCCGCACGCGCACAGCCAGTTGCCGGTACATCCGCGGTCCACGCACGTCTTGGACGGCACGTCGCAAACCTTGCCTGCCTGCTTGCAGTCGTAGTCGATCAGGCAGCCGGAGAGGCACGTCTTGGTGCCGGCGTCGCAGTAGGTTTCCTTTTCGATGCAGTCCAGGGGCGAAAAGCACATCCCGGGGACCTTACAGTGTCCGTCGACGCAATCCCACTGGTAGCCAACCAGCGGTACCGGATCGTCGCAACCCACGAGGTTGCCGTCCTCGAGGTTACCGGTGCAGGCATCCGAGCAAAGCCCGGCGTTGCAGACCTTGCCGTCGCCGCACTCGTTGTCGGACGTGCATCCGGGGATGCAGGAGTGGGTGACCGGGTGGCACGCCTCGCCGAAGGCGCAGGACAGAGCGTCCTCGCAGCCGCAGCGGCGAAGGTCTTTGTAGCACTTCTGGCCGATCGGGCAGTCCGAATCGTCGGTGCAGTTTTCGGGCATCAGGCCGCAATCCATGTCGATCGGGATGCACGCCCCGTTGTTCGGGTCGTCAATCTCGGCGCAGACATAGGCGCCTACCGGGGCATCCGCCACCGCGCAGACCTTGGTGCTCAACGGGCACCAAGGTGCACAGACCTTGTAGGGCATGGTGACGGTAACGCCGGAAACGGTAGCCGCGTCGACGCACCGCGACATGGCACCAGCGCACTGGCGGTCGCTGTCGCACGGGCTGCACGCGGGCTGCAGGGGCTGGCAGGTCTTGCCGCACGGTTCGCAGTAGCCTTCAGACCCGCAGTTCTTGTCCTCGCGGCAGCCGTTTTCGGTGTCGAAGTCCGGCACCTCGACGCACTTGAACTCACAGTTACAGGCGTACTGCTCACCCTTGGGCAGACAGTCTTCGTCGGTCTCGCATTCCTTGATGATTTGCGGGATGTCCAGTGCCACATCGCCGGCGACTCCGTCGGCCAGGGCGACATCATCTGTGGGCGATGTGTCCACGGCGCCTGAATCGCCCTTGTTGCCCGAAGAACTGCATCCAACAACGAACAGAGCAGCCACCAACAACCCCAGGAACTTCCCGCCGAGACTCATT
>CAZHDQ010000660.1:0-2114 GCA_964531595.1 uncultured Anaeromyxobacteraceae bacterium | reverse complement strand
ACACGTGCAGAAGGAACTGCGACACTAGAAAATCTGATAATGCATCGTACCGAACAGGACCGGATAGTGCGAAACCAGCGCCACCGCGCGCGGCGGGATCCCCTGCCAGAACAGGTCAGCGACCCGGCCGGATTCGTCGAACACCGCCCGGTCACGCGCGGTCGCCAGGCCCGCCGGTAGGGGCAGCAAGGCGATTACCAACGCCAGCAACGGGGCCAACAAAGCCGGTAGGATCACCGCAGCCGAGCGGTCCGCCAACCACACCACAGCCATGCCCTGAGCCACCACCAGCCCACCAAAGGCCGCCAGAAAGTAACCGTGATCGTCAGGATTGTCCGGATCGAGCAGCCCCATGGCGACTTTCGAAGCCAGACTGCCGGCGATCCACAGCACCAGCCCCGCGGCCAGCCACCGCCGCCCACCGAACAGCGCCACGCCAATCCCCAGAAGCGCCAGCAGCAGTCCGGGCCACGTCAGGGTGTCCACCAACATCCCCACTGCCAGCGCTACGTTTCCAGCCAGACCAGCTATAGGCGATTCAAATCCGCCCAGGGAACCCGCGAACACACGAGCCGAGGCGATCCACAACGTCCCGCCAAGGGGTGAGGCATCCGCCCACGCAGGCCATCCGCCGGAGCGTGCGGGAAGATACAGGTACGCACCAACCGTGACAGCAATCGCGGCGACCGCCCCGGGAATCGCTCGACGCAGGGCAATCCGCAGCCCGACGCCCTGGGTGAACAGGGCCACAATCCCAGGCAGCGCCAGTAACGTCAGAAAGTGGTGATTCGCAAGGCCCAGTCCCACAAGGACGCCAATCACACCCCCAACACGCGCGTCCCCCGGATAACGCGCCGCAAGCACCAAAGCCCAAAACACCAACGCCGCATTCATCGTGTAGACTTCGACCGAGAGCGACTGGAGCATGCTGGAGGCGCAAAGTCCGTATCCCACGGTCGCCGCCACCCCCATTAACCGCACCCGCGACCGATTTTTTGTGAGCACGCCCGCGAACGAAAGCGTCAGCAGACCGACGGCGGCGGCCGACAACGCCCCAAACGTCGCAGACGCCAGATTCGCGCGAAATGCCGCAGGACCGATGGGCAGCAGCAGGAAACCCTTGAATAGAACCATCGCTACCGGATGCCCCGGCGGATGCACCTGACCCAACGACCACGCCGCTGCGATGAACTCGGGAGCGTCCAGCCAAAACGGAACGCCGGGCAGCAAAACCACCAGGACCGAAAGCACGAGCAGCGCACTCGCCGCCACGGTCAACCCGTCGGTTGTCTCCGGAGAAACAGCCGCAATACACTTGCGAAGTTTGAACATATTCTACTGTTATCGTTCCACTTTACAAACGTCATCCAGAGCGTCGACCGATGGATCTCCGGTGGGGATAGGAATCGGCATCGAAGGGATACAAGCCATCGCCCGAGCCTGTTTCGTTTGCGTTTGGGTCACCAGACTCACCCCCGCAATCGACGAAATTCGACGCAGCACCGCCAGTGCCGCCTCGGGATCGGGCGTCTCGACCTCGACCTCCCAGTCACAACTGCCATCCGAAAACATCGTTTCGTCGGCCTCGACCGTGATGCCGTCGACCTCGCAAATGGCACGATGAGTCCGGGACCAATTGACCGCGACCAGCGGTTGCCCTGCCATCATCAGGGTGACGTCATCGAACGCCGGCCCCAACTGCAGGGGCGCCCCACCCTCAATCCATGCGACCGCCGCAGCTCGATTGACCTCTGCTTCCCGTTCCAGGCAGCTAAACGTCGCCCCCGCGACACCCCGCCCCGACTTCAGTGTCAGCCGGGCGTGGTCTGGCGTCACTCTCAGGCGAAACGAAAGGCCATGGTCTTGTAGATCGCGGCTCGCCGTATCCAGGTAGATGTTTAGTTGCAGGCCCCACCGGCGAGGCGTAGGGAGGTGGTCAAGCAAACGCCGCAGGTCGGCGCGCGACGCGATCCGAAGCTTGACTTCGCATTCAATCACTTCGCTAATCATCGAAAAACCTGGAACAGGAACCACGCCGCCAGCCCACCAAAAGTGCCCAGCACCAGCGCCCACGCGTATCCTCGCCCCTGCCCCTTGGTGTTACTGAGGGTCGG
>CAZHDQ010000659.1:0-2127 GCA_964531595.1 uncultured Anaeromyxobacteraceae bacterium | reverse complement strand
CAGGTAGGCCGTGCGTTCCTGGAAGCATTCTTCGGCCGGTGGGCAGTTGAACGGGGACCGCGCCCAGTCCACCAGTCCATCGGCGTCACGGGGAAAGAGCGTCGCGAAGGTCGTGGGCAGTTTGCGATCCAGCGCGACCAGACGGTCGAGGAACAGCGCGAAGTCATGTTCCACCAGCGCGGCGCGAGGATCCTGGGGTGCCACGAAGGATTGAGTCGATACGGTGAACTGGGTCAATGGGACTCGTGACTGGGCTGGCGGCCAGGCCGGGGACAAGGACAGTTGCCCCAGGGGTACGGCGCCGTCAGATGCACTCCAGGAGATATCGTTTGGGTCGAAGCGCCACAAAAGCGCTGGTGCGCGGTCGGTTCGTCGCAGCAGCCATTCGGAAGAACGCCAGGCGACCCAGTGAAGCAGGCTGGGCGGGAAGGCGGTGGAGGGCGGCGGTTCGTTTGGTGTGACGGCAGGGGTTATCATTCGGGGGACTCCGCAATCCGCAACCGAATTATGTTGAAAGACGGGACGAACTCAAGCGGGTTTTCGGGAATCCGCCTGCGGGATGGCAGTGCTGGGTTGAGTGACGGATGGTTGGCCGGGTGGCCTCGTCTCGGAAGACTGTGCCAAAAAAGCACTCGGGCTCAGCCGTCAGCCAGACGGATCAGTAGGTCATGTCCCCATTTATGGACGAAACGTGGGTGAATGCCAGGCACCATCAGCAGCGCGTCCGGCGTCCGAGGCCTGACCGCGGCCAGTCGACGGAGCACGCTGTCGTGCAGGATCCGGAACGCGGGGATGTTTTCGGAACGCGCGATTTCCAGTCGCCAGGCCCTCAGGTGTTCAAACAGCACTGGATCAGGCTGCGGCTCGTCCGAGGCATCCGTGCCAACCTTGGCGGCACTTGTCGTGCGGGCGCTTCGGCGCTTCGGTGTTGCAGACTTTCTTGTTTTCGCGGGCTTCTCGGGGTGTTCCTCGATGGGGACCTCGAAATCCTCGATCCCGTTCATGCGCGCCGCTGTTGGCGTCAGGCGGGCTCGGCGGAAGCGCACGGTCCGTCCGTCGTCGGTACCAAAGGTGTCATCTGCCAATGCAACCAGTCCAGCGGCTGCCAGCGCGGAAACCAGGTGTTCGAACGTCGAACGGTCGATGTCGGCGTTCGGGTGCAGATTACGGTGCAGAGTTCCGGTAGCCTGGCCGTCCCGTTCTCGAAGGGATCGAAGGATACCGTCCATCACCGCCCGTTCGCTGGGCGCCGCATCCCGGAAGGTGCGAACCAGGGCCTCGCCAGGCGAGCAATTGTCGCAGCGGCCGCATGGAGTCGTGTCGGGGTCGCCGAAATGCCGGACCAGTTGTGCCATCCGGCAGCCGGTCGAACGGGACAGGGCGCGGATCTGGTCCAACTGCGCCTCGCGGTGGGAACGGATTTGCAGGTAGGACGACAGCCAGTCGCCATCGGCACGATGCATCCGGTCGTCGGCGTCCACGGTGATGCCGCCGTGAATCCAAAGCTTCGCAACGGCGTTTTCGGCGACCTCGGGTTCGATACCACAGGTGGCGATCAGGGCTTCTCGGGGGATGCCGTCGGTCGGCACCATATCGCGTATCGCCTTCAGCACACGGTCATCCGGGTAATCGCGCTCGAAGAAGCCTTCATGGACCTTGCGGTCCGCATGTGCGTGGAACAGCACGGCGCGAGCGCCCTGGCCATCTCGCCCGGCGCGCCCGATTTCCTGGTAGTAGCCCTCGATGGAACCGGGGAGGGCCATGTGGACCACGGTCCGCACGTCTGCCTTGTCCACGCCCATGCCGAACGCGATTGTCGCGACAATGCACTGTGCGTCGCCGCCCAGGAACGCGTCCTGTGCCCGCGCCCTTGCTGTGGTGTTCATGCCGGCGTGGTAGGCGAAGGTCAAAAAGTCGCGGCCCAGTCGTTCGGCCACGGATTCCGCCATCTTTCGCGAAGGCACGTACACGATTGCCGGCCGGCGCCCGGGGTCAGACAACAGCGTCGCTGTGGCTTCGATGCGCAGAGATGGCAGGCGCTCCGCCATCTCGACGGCCAGGTCGTCCCGCCGGAATCCACGGATGAACCGCTGGGCCCGCAGGATGCCCAGTTGGTCGCAGATGTCG